>JAFZUF010000109.1 GCA_017618475.1 Clostridia bacterium | reverse complement strand
TCTTCATTTTTATTCCCCTTTTGTTTTTGATATTTGGGGATTAAATGGAAATGAGCATGCATAATTTCTTGACCGGCTGCCTTGCCACAATTTACCTTAATGTTATAACCAACCGGTGAATATAACATTTCAATTTCGGATTTGGCGGTTTTAATTAAAGCACCGGCCGCCGCCCATTCTTGGTCATTCATTTCAAAAACAGTTTCCACATGACGTTTCGGAATAATCAATGCATGACCGGGTGCCGCCGGAAACTTATCATAAATCATATAGCACAGTTCGTTTTCCACAACACTGTTTTTCGATAAATCACAAAAAAGACACATATGACGCCCCCCCACATGGCAATACCAACTTTTCATTTGTCGGTAATCCAATTTCGTATGTTTGGATTTGGTAGTGTAACCCATCTAAGTTTTTTCGCAAAACATTTTCTATTACGGCTGGTTGCACTGATGCCGTATAATTATTAACCAAAATAAACAACGGATGATCGGACAGCAATTGCACACAATTTGCCACTAAATCATTCAAATTTTCGGTCAACTTCCAAACTTCGCCGTTGGCTCCACGTCCAAAATTCGGTGGATCCATAATAATCGCATCATATTTATGACCGCGACGAATTTCACGCGCCACAAACTTTTGACAATCATCAACAATATAGCGCACGCTTTCGTAAGGTATTTGGTTTAAAGCCACATTGCGTTTTGCCACATCGGTCATACCACGACTGGCATCAACATGGGTAACTGTGGCTCCCGCCTTAGCACAGGCAACCGTTGCCCCGCCGGTATACGCAAACAAGTTTAACACCTTCGCATTAGGGTGTTTTGACAATACAGACATAACCATATCCCAATTGACCGCCTGTTCCGGGAATAATCCCGTGTGCTTAAAATTCATTGGGCTGATAATAAACGATAAATTTTTGTATTTAATCACCCATTCATCAGGTGTTGGTTTTAACCACTCCCAAGCACCACCACCGGTTGCGGATCGAATGTAATGTCCAGAAATCTGCGGATAATTGGCATAATTAACGGAAGGTTTCCATATCGCCTGCGGATCAGGACGCAGTAAAATAATTTTACCCCAACGTTCCAATTTTTCGCCATCACCCGTAGCGATAATTTCAAAATCACGCCAAGCGGATGTGTATTTCATTTTCTCCTTGTCCTTCAGCAATGTGCATTTCGGTTGCTAAAACTTCACGCATAATCCGCGGTTGATGTGCATTAGCCGCCACATATAATTTTTTATCGGCAGTCTTTAAATCAACAACAATGCGGTCGGTAATTTCCATTTTTTGATTCATACGTTCAAGTTGGATATTGCGAATTAATTCACGGGCAATACCTTCCAGCATCAAATCATCAGTAATTGTCGTATCCAAAACCACAGTTACATCTTTGCCGGTTGTAATGACGAAACCCGAACGTGGTGCCAATTTACGTTCAAATAAATCAACATCTAACGGGTCAAAACCGTCAATTTCAATTTTTCTACCAGCATCAAAAGCTGCTACAAGTGCTGCCATTTGTTTTGTTTTTTGCAAAGCATTCTTCAATTCTTGCACACGGTTTTTCAAAATTGCACCTGCTTTTTTGAAATTAACCGATAAATAAGCCACATTAAATTTGTCGTCCGCAGTCACAATCTCAATTTGTTTGACATTTAATTGTTCCTGAATAATTGCGGCGAACATGGTAATCGTATCAATTTGATTAGTTTTAACATAAACTTTTGATAACGGTTGCTTAATTGCGATTTGGTTTTCCGCACGTAAAGACAAGCCTAAACTAATCACTTC
>JAFZUF010000007.1 GCA_017618475.1 Clostridia bacterium | reverse complement strand
TTGGCGGCGGTCGTTTTGTGTTTGGTAATGGTACTGTCGATGATTAGTGATTTATTTAATTCAATTCGTTCGTTGTTTGCGTTGTATTAAGGGGTGGGCTTTGGAACTGACCAAATTAATTGTCATTGCGGTGGCCAGTGCGTTGGGAGTGTTGTTACTACGACACGTTAAACCCGAATTGGCGGTGGTTGTCGGTTTAGTCGGTACGATTTTAATTTTTTTAATGGTAGTATCTGGACTGAGCAAAATTATCAGTAGTATAAACGGCATCGTGGCGCAAACGGGATTAGCGACTCAATTATTTACTAGTATTTTGAAAATTGTTGGGATTGGCTATTTGTGTGAAATCGCCGCCAGTGTTTGTGAAGAGTCTGGTGCCAAGACAGTGGCGGACATGGTAATTTTGGGTGGTAAGATTATCATCATGGTTTTGGCGATTCCGATTATTCAAGCGTTGGTTGATGTGGTGTTGGGGGTATTACCCAATGGATAGTAACGAATTATCGCAAGCGGTAAACGACACGTTATCACAACTTGATTTTGGTGACTTAAGTGATTTAAGTGTTTTTGGCGGTGCCAGTTTTTGGACCGTATTAGGTCAAATTTTATCCGGTGAGTATTTCAAACAGCACCCTGATATTTTGGGTGGTATTTGGGGAATTTTTGGTAGTGTTGTTTTGGCCGTTTTACCCATGGTGGTATTGGTGGTGGCGATTGCAATTTTGTGTGGTTTTTTGGGAACCGCCAAAAATGGCGGTGTCAGCCGTTTAGTGTTTTTCGTGGCGTACGCGGCGGTGGTCTTAATCGTCATGGGCAGTGTGAGTGACCTCATCCAAATGGTGGGGAAAACTTTAAACATTTTAAAAACGCAAGTGGATTTAGTTTTCCCCATTATCTTAACTTTAATGGCGGCGGGCGGTGCGTCCACCAGTGCCAATCTTTACCAACCGGCGGTGGCGGTGCTTTCCAGTGTGATGATGCAAATTTTTACTTATGTGGTGATGCCGTTATTTGTCGTCAGTTTAGCCTTTTCGGTTGTGTCACACTTGGCACCACGATCGCGGTTAGATAAATTTGTGTCGTTTTTTAACGCCTTGTTTAAGTGGATTGTTGGGATCTGTTTTACCGTGTTTTTGTCGTTCTTGGCAATTCAGGGTATCACCGCCGGCAGCTTCGATAGTATTTCGATTCGTGCGACCAAAATGACGATGTCGGGTTATGTGCCCATTATCGGCAGTTATATGTCGCAAGGTTTTGATTTGATTATGGCTAGTGCGGTTTTAATTAAAAATGCTGTGGGCTTGTCAGGAGTTTTGTTGTTGTTAGGGGTGGTGTTGGCGCCCATTGTGAAAATTGTGGTGTTTTCGTTGGCGCTGAAATTGGCAGCGGCGGTGACTCAGCCGATCGGTGATGCACGAATCAGTAATTTCTTAACTGCGCTGAACAAAAGTTTTGGCATGCTGGTGGCGTGTTTGTTAGGTGTCGCATTTATGTATTTGATAATTTTGGCATTATTAATAATGACGGGGAATGTAATATAACATGACGACATGGTTAGCAAGTATTTTGGGTGTCGTAGTGGTTGGTATCGTGGTGGAGTTGCTGACCGAAAATCGTCGTTTGGGAAATTTTGTGCGTTCAATATATGGCTTTGTGGTTTTATTTGTCATCGTTTCACCGTTACCTAATTTATTAAAAGCTGATTGGTGGCAAAGCAATGCGGACGATTTAATTAATACGGAATTGGTAACGAATTTATCGCAAACCAGCAAGCAAGTCAAGGTAACCCAAACTTTACGCCAACTGGGTTATGACCAAGCGATTGTGACCGTAGTTGATAATGTGATTTACGTGAATTTAGGTGTGACGATTGATGCGGTATCTTTAAGTGCATTGCAAAATACCTTAGGAAAAGGGGTGGTAATAATATGAAAAAAATTTGGGAAAAGATTAAACAAATTAAACATTGGGAAATTTACGCGGCGGTGATAGTGGTGGTAATTATGTTGGGTATTTATTTATCGACTATGCGTGGTAATCATGTCAGTTCCACCAAAACCGATGACATTACCACAATCACCAATAACGATAACAGTTACGCCAGCCAATTAGAAACTAAGTTGGAAAATGTGCTGAGTTGTTTGGCGGGGGCGGGACATGTCGCCGTGATGGTGATGACGGACGGCGAAGGTACCGCGGAATTAGCGTACGACGTGCAAGAAAAAACAGTCACGCAAACCGGTGCCAACGGACAAGAAGTGACGACCAGTACGGTCGACAAAACGGTGGTAAACAAAAATGGCAGTCCGGTAATTCTGTGGACGAACCCACCCAAGATTTTGGGCATTGTCGTGGTGGCAACGGGGGCCAGTGACGTCGGTGTGCGTTTGAATTTATTGCATGCGGTACAAACCATGCTGGGTGATAAAAATGTGCCAATCCAAATTCTATCGGGTAATTAATTATCGACAAAAATTTACGGTCATATTCAAAAATGCAGGTAAATATAATATTAGCAAGGGGGAAAGAATTGTGGAAGTAGTCGCACAACAACCAAAAAAACAACACAAGATGGGCAAATTGAAAAACTTTTTCGGCGCTGTCTTCAGCAAAAAAGCGCGTAAGATTGCGTTGATGACCGGCTTATTAGCTTTGTTGGTGGTCACCGGTTATTTGAACTTTACGTTGAACCAAAACGCGGTAGCTATTAATGCGGGAACTAAAACGGAAACCAACATGTTTGTCACTTTGAAAGAAAATCGTACCGATTCACGTGCTGCACAACAAATGTTGTTGCAAGAAATCATTGCGAACACCAGCGCCAGTGAAGAAGCCCGTGCCGAAGCACAAGCGACATTGACGACTTTGGCGGAAACCATTGCTTATGAAAACAACACTGAAAATTTAATTGCGGCACAATGTGGTTATGAAGACGTGATTGTCAGCCGCAACGGTAACAAATTGAACGTAATTGTAAAATCCAGCGAAAGTGAAATCTCCAACGAAAATTTACAAAAAATTATGAAAATATTGGCCAATGCGATGAACAAAGACCGCTTAGAACCAGAAAACGGTGACATGCTCTACATTTCGATTATGTAACAAAAATACGCTTGAATAACAACACCCTAACTTAAACAGTTGGGGTGTTTTTTTTGTCAGTAACTAATTTACTTGCAAGTCGAAAAATTATTTTCTTTGTGTAATTTCCTTAAAATCTTGACAACTACCCGGGGGGGGGGGGGTATAATAGATATTATTGCTTGAAAAAATGTCAGTAACTAAAAGGAGAAAAATATTATGGATGAAAAAAAGAAGTTGGGTGGCTTAAAAGGTGTGGTAAAAGGCC
>JAFZUF010000108.1 GCA_017618475.1 Clostridia bacterium | reverse complement strand
GCAATTAAACTGCCAGATTGACGCGTAGCAATATCACCCTTGTAATAATCATAATCACTGCTAATCGTATTCAAAATGCCTTCACCTTTGGTATCGGTCAATAACTCACTCTTATAACCGAACAAACCACGGGCAGGAATAATGAATTCCAATTTTAAACGACTGCCATGTGGAGTCATACCCAATAATTCGGCACGACGTGTACCCATTTTTTCCATGACCGGTCCCATACTTTCTTCAGGCACATCGATAATCGCTTTATCCATCGGTTCCATGATTTTGCCGTTTTCGTCTTTTTTGTACAAAACTTTGGGCATACTAACCGCAAATTCGTAACCTTCACGGCGCATGTTTTCAATTAAAATCGACAAGTGCATTTCACCACGACCGCAAACCTTAAATGCTTCGGTCGAATCTGTATCACTAACTTTCAAACTTAAATCCTTGTCAGCTTCTTTGTATAAACGGTCACGCAAATGACGACTGGTTACAAATTTACCTTCTTTGCCCGCCAATGGACTGTCATTCACCAAGAAAGTCATTTCCACACTCGGTTCGCTGATTTTAGTAAAAGGTAAGGCTTTCGGATCGGCGGCGTTACAAACCGTATCACCAATACCAACGTCGGCACAACCGGAAATACAAACAATGTCACCACCATCAGTCTTTTCTACTGGCACTTTATTCATCGCCATAAATTCGCAAATTTGGGTAACTTTGAAATTAGTTTTCACCGCCGGATCATAATAGTTCACACGTACCGCACCAGCATTCACCGCCAGTTGACCACTGGTGACTTTACCCACCGCCATCTTACCAACATATTCACTGTATTGTGTAGCCGATACCAACATTTGAAAACTACCCGCATCATCAAATTCTGGTGCTGGTAAATATTCAATAATTTTATCCAATAATGGTTGCATGTCTTTGTTCGCACTTTCCACAGTCAAACCGGCAACACCATTACGCGCACTAGCGTAAACAAATGGACTGTCTAATTGTTCCGCGCTGGCATCCAAATCCATCAATAAGCCCAAAACTTCGTCTTCAACTTCTTTAATGCGTGCATCGGGACGGTCAATTTTGTTAATTACAATAATCACTTTGTGACCAAGTTCCAAAGCTTTTTCCAACACGAAACGTGTTTGTGGCATTGGTCCTTCGTACGCATCAACCACTAACAACACGCCGTCAACCATTTTTAACGAACGTTCAACTTCACCGCCAAAGTCCGCATGGCCGGGAGTATCCACAATGTTAATTTTCACACCCTTGTAACGCACTGCACAGTTCTTCGCCAAAATAGTAATTCCGCGTTCACGCTCCAAAGCATTACTATCCATCACGCGGTCAGCCACAACTTGGTGGTCATTGAAAGCACCACCTTGCTTTAATAATTCATTAACCAAGCTGGTTTTACCATGGTCAACGTGCGCAATAATTGCGACGTTACGAATTTTTTCATTCTTTTGCATCATAGGGACAATCATAACACAAAAAGTTTAATTTCGCAACAACAGATTGTTTTATTGTAACTTAACATTTTCTTCGCCCAAAATTTGGTTCAACTCGTACAAAATCGCTTTACATTCACGCACTTTAATATCAGGGGCAAACGCATTACCCGTCGCAGTATCTTTAATCACTACCGGAATATCACCAGTATACGACGATAATGCATTAAAACAATCCGCCTTGACAACCGGGTCTTGCAAATTGAAACGCAAATACAATTTTTGTTGGTGTCCTTGCGGTATTTCCATCGCGGGTGCTTGTTTACGATTCAACAATTCAATCGTTTCCGCCATCACGATTGGACTTTGTCCTTCGCGCATTGAAATGGTACCGTTAATTTTCACCACGCTTTCTTCCGCCACGAAACTCTTCACGCGTGCCCAATTTTTCGGAAACAGCATTACATCACAAGTACCATACAAATCTTCCACTTTCAAGATTGCCATTTCACTGTGGTCTTTTTTTGTATAAACCTTTTTAATTTCGGTGACCAAAGCGCCCATGGTAACCTTGGTACCGTCTTCTACTTCCGGCGTATCTTCTTCCTCGTCGTCCTCTTCATTTGACACTTCGCCGTTTTCCTCATCCTCTTGTTCTTCGCGTGGCATCTTCGACGTGTCAAAATTAAATTGACTAAATTGGTCCATGAATTCATCTAACGGATGCCCACTTAAATACATACCAACATATTCTTTTTCAAAACGCAACTTGGTGGCTTGATCAAATTCTTTAACATTCGGCAAGGGAACATCAACGTCCTCGTTGGTTTCCGCCACACCAAACAAAGTCATTTGTCCGGATTCTGCCGCTTTTTTATCATTGGTTACAGCCTTAACCACTGTGGGATAAATACTCATTAATTGGCTACGATGTGCACCCAAACCATCAAAACAACCCGACAAAATTAAACTTTCCAAACAACGTTTGTTCAAAGCTTCTAACGGTGCACGCTTACAAAAATCCATAAACGATGTGTACACACCATGTTCTTCGCGTTCTTTAATAATGTCCGCAACCACACCTTCCCCAACGTTTTTCAACGCTGACAAAGCAAAGCGAATGGATTGATTATCATCGGCCACTTCGAACTCCGCGGCACTTTTGTTAATATCCGGTGGCAAAATCGCCGCCCGACCTTTCACACGTACTTCGGTAATATAATGCACCATATCATCACGTTTGTCGATACGGTTGCTAATCATTGATGCCATAAAGAACGGATAATAATAATGCAACAAATAAGCCGTCTGGTACGCCAAAAATGCATAGCACGCCGCGTGCGATTTATTAAATGCATAACCCGCGAACTTCGCCATTTTGTTGTAGATACTGATTGCCACGTCCTCGGGACCACCGTTCGGCACCGCGCCTTTAATGTTCATATCTGGGTCGCCGTGTAAGAAAAGTTGTTTTTGTTTTTCCATATCGGCAATCTTCTTTTTGCCCATGATACGACGCACGATATCCGCTTGTCCCAACGAATAACCCGCCATGTTTTGGAAAATCTGCATAACCTGTTCTTGGTACACAATTTGACCATAGGTTTCTTTCAAAATATCTTTCAATAATGGGTGTTCATACACTGTCATTTCTGGATG
>JAFZUF010000107.1 GCA_017618475.1 Clostridia bacterium | reverse complement strand
GGTACTATACGCTATCGGTCAATTGGTCGTATTTAGCCTTAGGAGATGGACCTCCCGCATTCACACCGGATTTCACGTGTCCTGTGCTACTCTGGATACCGCTCGGTGTTCTTCGATTTCGACTACGTGACTATCACACTATTTTGTCTACCTTTCAAGGTAAGTTCGTCTATCGTCAAACAATCCTAAATGCGGTCCTAACCCTTTCGAGGTTACCCCCGAAAGTTTGGGCTCTTCCGCGTTCGCTCGCCACTACTGACGGAATCATTTTTTTATTTTCTTTTCCTCTACTTACTAAGATGTTTCGGTTCAGTAGGTTCCCTTCACTGCAACTATGAATTCATTGCAGGATACTTAGGCATTACCCTAAGTGAGTTTCCTCATTCGGCAATCCACGGATCACAGGTTACTTACACCTACCCGTGGCTTATCGCTGTTAATCACGGCCTTCATCGGCGCCAATTGCCAAGGCATCCACTATACGCTCTTAATAGCTTGATCTTAAATTTGATACATGTTTTTGGATTCCTAAGAATTTACAGAATTTGCATGAGTTTTTGTTAATTTAACTCAGCGTAATTGTAGTTTAATGGTTTAAAAATTAAATACGTATTACACTCTATCATTCAGATATTTGTTTTACTCTTACAATATGCAGTTGTCAATGTTCACTTACCGTCCACAGTCTTCCCGCAGACGATAACCATAATATACTCAATTAAATTTTGGCTGTCAAGGGTTTTTTTCAATTTTCTTCAATATTTTTAAACAATTTTTAAGGCATTTTTTGAACGCATTTTCCTTGCCAATATAGTAAATATCTTCCTATAATAATGGGATGAAGAAATTAATTCAAAATTTTACCAACAAGCACCCACGCTTAGCCGAAATTATTCGTTTTTTAATCGTTGGCGGCTTAGCAACCGTAGTTGATTATTTAGCCATGGGCATTGTTTTGTATTGCTTCAATCCCAACCTATATCCGCACTTTTATAATGTTTGGGTTGGTGGCGATAAACCTTCCACCCTGGCGACGGTATTCGGCACCGGTGTCGGTTTTGTGGTTGGCTTAATTTTTAATTACATTTTTTCCATTTTGTTTGTGTTCCACGAAAAAGGTCAATCGCGTTCCGTCAAAGGTTTCATTGTTTTCACCATCTTAGCTCTGGGTGGTCTTTTAATTCATCTGGTTGGTATGTATCTAGGTTACGATTTATTACATATTAACGAATGGATTATCAAAACATTCTTTACTTTAGTTGTATTAGTTTATAACTACATTACCCGCAAGATTTTTATCTTCAAAACACAGCCTGGACGAATTAAGGTTCCTAATTCGACAGAAAACGACAAAAATATCACGTCTACCGATGCCCAAAATTAGCAAAAAATTTGACATTGCAGGCTTGGTTATCTTATACTCATAGCATGGTTACAAAAATCCCTATCCTTTATATTGTTGTACCTTGTTATAATGAGGAACTGGTTATACGTGGTTCGGCTGAACAACTGCGTAATAAAATAGAAGCGTTGATTAACCAAAAGAAGATTGCCACCGAAAGCCGTATTTTATTTGTTGATGACGGTTCAAAAGATAATACCTATCAAATCATGACCGAACTGCACAAAGAAAATTCTCTCTATTCTGTAATTAAATTATCACGTAATTGCGGACAACAAAATGCCTATATGGCCGGCTTGTCAGTTGCATACAAAACAGCCGATGTTACCATAACAATTGATGTGGATTTACAAGATGATATTAATGCAATTGATAAAATGTTGGCAGAATACATGAACGGCGCGGAGATCGTTTATGGCGTACGCTCCAGTCGTAAAAAAGATACACTCTTCAAACGAATGACCGCTCATGCTTTCTATAAATTAATGATAAAGATGGGGGTTGAAGTTATCTACGACCACTCCGAATTCCGCTTACTTAGCAAAACAGCATTACGTGCATTATTTGAATATCAAGAAAGTAATTTATTTGTTCGCGGCATTGTTCCCCAATTAGGATTCAAAACAGCCAAAGTTGCATCCCCACGAGGAAAACGTCAAGCCGGCACAACCAAATATTCACCTGCTAAACTTTTATCCGTTGCGTTAGAAGGAATTGCGTCCTTCAGTACTAAGCCATTAAGTATAATTTTTTGGTTGGGCTTCCTATTAAATATTTTAGGTTCGACTGGCTTTATTACAACCTTGACTTTAATGTATACCATCAATCTGCATTTTATGTGGCCACTGCTTTCCGCAATGGCTTGGCTCACTGGAATTATTTTATTAGCACTTGGAATTATTGGTTTCTATCTTGGTAAGACATACATTGAAACCAAACACCGCCCCCGGTACTTTATTGAAGAAACGCTAGACTAATGATAAAAAAATTACCGCATACGCGGTAATTTTTATATACAATAGATACAATAGATACAATAGATACAATAAAATTCAACTTTTCATTAATGCAAAAAAGTAGTACATATTTAATTGTATGGAAACAAACGATAAAGATAATCAAACCATGACAACAAAAAAGACACTTAATTTATGGGCAATTTACGGTATATGTCTGTTAATTTCCACCGTGTTCTTTTTTCTATTTGGTTTTAACTCACCAATTTATACCTTTAATTCTGACAACGACTATAATTGGTTTATGACCGTTGGGCACGGGCTCGTCGCCGGTAAACTACCCTACCGTGACTTGTTTGAACATAAAGGTCCAATCGTCTATCTCGTCACTGGCTTTTGTTGTTTATTTCCTAACCCCAATGTAACAATGTTATTTCTTGAAATTATTTCCATGAGTTTGTTTTTCTTTTTTACTTACCGTATCGCCATTAAACACCTCAATACTTTCTACAGTCTTCTTGCGGTATCAATCATGGCAGTAACCATTTTTACCAGTTGGTGCCGTACTCACAGCGCTGCAACAGTAGAAGAATTCACCTTACCCATTTATGCTTATTTCTTATTATGTTGGTTGGAATTTTTCTTAGAAAAACGCGAATGGAATTGGGTGCGTGCCCTATGTCTAGGTTTATGCTTTGGCATCATGATTTGGGTCAAATACACATTAATATATTTTATTATTGTTCCAATAATTATTTGGTTGATTCAAAGTTTGCGTGCACGCCAATACCGTACCTTAATTATTAATATTTTGTTAATCATTGCTGGCATTATCATTATTACATTACCTAATCTAATTTTCTTTGCCGCACACCACACCTTGAATGACCTAATTTATGTTTACTTCATAATTAACTTGACCGCATATGGCACTACTAATTTATTTATGGTTTTAACCAGTTTTGGTATTTTCTTCCTAATTGGTCCGATACTCTTATTCTTTATATTATGGGGTGTTGCCCGTTTTACAATTATATACTGGCGTGAACACACTGGTTACCTATTATTAATCTCATTTTTAATTACCTTGGGACTTCTAACATGGTCAGCCAAAACAATTACTTATTATTTCAGCGAACTAATCCCCTACGCTATTCTAGGTATTGTTGACGTCTTAACTTGGGTTAGTGCCAAATTAACATTACCACATTGGCGTAAAAGACTTTACATTGCCATAACCGGACTATGCGTTTTAGTTACCATACCTCTTTCAATTTATACTTATGAAATAGGACGTGGGCGTAACGCATATACACCATTAGTAATCGCCGACGAAATTCATGCTTATGAAACCACTAACAACACTACTGCCACTTTGTATTGTTACAAAATTGGCGATTTCGGTTTTTATAATGCTGCAGGTATCGTACCTAATAATTACTTCTTTGGTAATAATGTTTTTGACGAAGACCGTTTTCCGGCAATGTACCAAGCCTTCAACGATTATATCACTAATCAAACCAGTGATTTTGTTGTTACCGAACGCTCAACATGGGAAACAGAACATAATTTTCTTTCACAATACTATCAACCATATATAAATAATGATCTTGATGCCAGCACTTATCATTACCACAAGATACACTATTTCTACTACCGCAATTACGACTTTGTCTTACTGATAAAAAAAAGTTAATGTTTTTTTACCATTAAATTATGCAATGCACGACCCCGGTGTGAAACAAAAAATTTTTCATAAAAGCCAACAATTTATACGCCAATCTTCTACGACTTGTTTACATAAAAAATGACCCGTGGGTCATTCCTTAATTAGCTCTTCTATAGAATTTAAACCATATTTTGCTAAATTTTCTTCGCGACCATAATTATGTTGTTTGTCATATCTTTTGATTTTTTCATTAACATATCTTGCTATACTATATGGCATTGAACAAATTGTCTTTTCATATTTTGACAAATCATCATAAGAGAATTTACAATTAAATAACTTACTAATTCTCTTTAAATCGATAGAATATTTACTATCAACACCTTTACCATATGTCTGTAACCATTCATTACGAATCGCGTTACCAATTTGTTCATTTGTTAATTTGTTTTGTGCGTTTTCATTAAACATTACTAAACTAGCAGCAGTCATACCTGTCCCCTTGTATTTGGTGTACAAATCGGGCATGCTTTGTTCTAATTCATCATACAAATTACATTTTTTATCTAATCCAAGTACATTATGTAATGCACCATACAACATGTCCGAAACAGCATTTGCCAATTCAACCTCTGCAATATTATTCCCGAACCCTGCTTTATATTCTTCATATTTGTCTTTAACTTCATTCTGCCGTTTTTCACTTTGATGTCTGTTTGCTAATTTAAATATAGCTTTTACCTTACTTAAACCCATATATTATTCCCTTCCATTTTATTCAAATTTATTTTTGATTATACAAAATAACAAAACCAAAATCAAGTTTTTTTGGAAATTTTCACCTCATTTTCTATACGGACAACAAACTAAATAATATTTTTCTTTACTACACATCGCCCACAAAAAAAAGACGACCGGAGTCGTCTTTTTTACCAGTTCGAATTTATTCTGGACTGGTGATCCGCCCGAGGCTCGAACTCGGGACAACATCATTAAAAGTGATGTGCTCTACCAACTGAGCTAGCGGACCAAAACATATAATTATAACATACAATAAATAGTACTGTCAACTTTTAATCTTAACTCTTAAGAAATTATTTTGCACTCAAAGGGTTCAACAAGTTAGCAATTCTACGCCTTAATTCATCAATATTACAGTTATCAGTATATTGATAATCCAAAACAGGAATTCCACTATTACGCAAAATCTCTTTAGAAACATTTTTAATTCGATTTACGCGATCCAAATTAATTATCGACAAATCAAATAGGTCAATTACCAAAACTGGCATTAAATTGGGTGTAAAAATTACGAAGTCAGCATATTGTCCGACCATATGTAAATCATCGCGACGTGCTTGGTCGAATAACTTTTCAATTGGCACATTAACATAGATAATATATTTTTCTGGTAAAGCTTGCTTTAATGCTTGAAAAAAATTCAACGAAATCGATTCCATATACGGTACCACTGGTGCACTTTTAGGTAAAATGCTGGCATGTGGTTCTTGATTTTGATCAGCATCATTTCTCTTCCGGCGTGAAATTAAAAACCAAACATAAAGACCTGACACCGCTGCAATGACAAGTAAAGGTATAATAAAATTAACAAAAATTTCCATATACTAAATTATTTTGTTTCGGCTTCAGTTGCTTTTTTGGGAGCTGCCGCCTTGGTAGCACTGGTTTTCGGTGCAGCTGTTTTCTTGGCTGCCGCTTTCTTTGCGGTAGTTGGTTTAGCCTTGTTGGCAGCAATCAATGCCACTTTTTCATCTTCGGTCAACACTTGTTTTTTCTTATCGCTGACTTTGATTTTTTCCTTAACACGTACACCATCTTTACCGCTCAAGTCACGGATGTAGTACAATTTTGCACGACGAACCTTACCCTCACGCACAACTTCGATTTTATCAATGCGTGGCGAATAAACAGGGAACGTACGTTCAACACCAACACCGAAGCTGATTTTACGCACGGTAAAGGTTTCACGGACGCCGCCATTCTTACGCGCAATTACCAAACCTTCAAAGACTTGGATACGTTCTTTGTTTCCTTCCACGATTTTGAAATACACTTTAACCGTATCACCAACTTTAAACGGAGTGATTTCCTTAGTTTGATTTTCCTTCTCAATAAGTTCTACTAAATTCATAGTTTATATTATACACACCTTTCTTAAACTTTGCAAGAGTTTTATTGCGACTTAATACAGCTTACATTTGCACCGCGATAAACCGACAAAGCGCCCCACGGTAAATAATTTGTCCTTTACCACCTTGGCGTAATTGCAACAACTCCATGGGTCGCACCACTTTTCCAAACTCACCCTGCCGAACCACACCAAATCGTTCTAAGCAATCATTTACAAACTCAGAGCAATAGAAGCGGTTGCCTTTAACTGCCCTTACCCGCACTCGCCACTTTGACATTAATAAGCCCCAATAATTGTATTTATATTTTTTACGTTCACGGTACATAGTCGTTAAATAATTTTCTAATGCCAGATATTTATCATTACTAACCACTACCCTTATCACCACAGTATCAGCATTACGGAACCGACGCATCGTGCCATACTCAACCGACTCTTTAACAAAACCGCCAATCCACGGATTATAAGCCCAAAGTCTGCCAAAAGAATACATTGTACTTAAATCATCTTTTAAAGAAATTGATGCATGCGTATACCAATCACCAGTTAATTTACTAATCATCCGCGATAAGATTGTTCCCGTCCGCGACAATACCACGTAAAAAGCTTTCATTATTTATTCTATGACACCGCACCCAACACCCATAACCAAATTAATCAACAAAACAACCTTATCTTAAGTCTACATTTAAATACGGTTCGTATTATTCACTTGTGGCGGAAGAGACAGGATTTGAACCTGCGATGGCTTGCACCATACTCGCTTTCCAAGCGAGCGCACTCGACCACTATGCGACTCTTCCAAAACAATTTATTTTACTATGAGATTGCAGACTTGTAAATAATTTATCGTTCAAGTCCAGCATTTTCAGACTGAATTATTTTAACCGCATTAGTGAATTTTTCATTTTGCGTTTTGCCCAGAATTGATTGAACTTTTTGTAAGATTTCATCAACAGTTAATTTAGGAATAAAAACTTCACTTTTTTGGTTTTGAATACCTCGGGCGATTGAATAAGATAATGCCACACTAATCGCTTGGGATACTTCATCGCTGTATGCAATATTGTCCCCCTTGATTCGCCAGTTATCATCACGCGCAATTAAATTAATATCGTGTTCATCCGTTAAATTATGGGTGAGTTCTGTTACGATTATACTGATGGTGTCATTATCTTCCTTAAATGCCACAGTTCCATTACCCTGATAATTATTTTCAAATCCCACTCTGCCACTATTACGATAAAGTTGTCTTTTATCCAAAAATTCGCTTGTAATGTATGAGCATGATGGTCCACTTGGTAACGTAAGATCCTTTTCCGAAATGATTTGTAAACCAGGACAAGATACGCGTCGTTCCGGTGCATAACTCACCGAAAAAATTTGACCAAAAGCGTCATCAATCGTTTGCTTATCAATGCCACAGGTTTGCATATTTTGTCGTGCCTGACAAATGATGTCATCAACCTCTGTTGCGCCATGACAATAGGAAAAGAAAGTAATCTGATTAAAATTTTTTAACATTTGTGCTCGGGATAAGATATGTCCCCGGTCATCCATGTATAATGGAGTAAAGATATTCATTGCTAATTCCGCGACTTCCTCTGTAGTTAAAGCACTGGTATTGGAAATATGTTGATTCTTTCCATGACCGACAGTCTCCCCACTGCCATATGCAATTCCCACGAAATCAACATCATTAGTTGTAGCAATTTCGTTTTTCGTAATTGGTTCTTTAATGCCAATTAAATTTTTTACTTTCATGATTAAGCGGTTAATATATCTTGGCTTAATTGTTTGATTACCGCCAAAACAAATAACAGTAGTCTTAAATCCCGTCTTTGTTTTGGCAACCTTAAAATTTGCCGCGTCCAAAGTATCCCAACCGTAGTCGTCACTTTTTGAATTACACTTACCAATAAAATAATGTTCTGATTGTCCCATAAAATTTTTACTTTAACCTTACCTTGTATTTTACTATGAGATTTTGTAGTTGTAAATTATTTGCTATTATTTTATAATAGATTGTTTGGAAGGATGGCAGAGCGGTCTAATGCACCTGTCTTGAAAACAGGCGTGCTGCGAGGCACCGGGGGTTCAAATCCCTCTCCTTCCGCCAAAATTGATGCATATTATATTTCATAGATATTGACATTAAGAGACATACTGTAATAAGATATTACGATGAAAAATAATGGTAATAAAAAAGGAACATTTAACGGAAATAAGCGCGGATTAAAAGATAATACTAAAGGTGACTTAAAAGATTATCTGGAAGGTAAAAGCGATAGTCTTTCAACGAAAGGCAAATGGCAATCTATTTTACTAGGTGCGGGTGCTGCTGCTCTTCTTGGTATTTCAATGACGCTACTACAATCATGTGAGAATCTTGACGTCGCCAACCTTAAAGATATGGTACCGATGGCAGGAATTGAACAACCCGTAAATCATGAACAACCACAATATCCATTTGACGAACTCCCCATTGCTACCCAAAATATTGGTGGTGATAATGGCTTTACTCTTTATGATTTTGAAACAGACTTCACAAATATTCGTAAACAATTTCTCCAAGGTCCTAGCGAAGCAAGGGCTGCTTGCCTAGAAAGATTTGGCTATTTAGTTACAAATACAATTGATCATATTAAAGAATCTTTAAAAGATTCTGATGAAGCAACAAAAAAATATGTCATGTCCTATCTTGAAGGATTAGGATATATTAATTATAAAAATTGGGACGGTAAAAATTATGGCACTCTTGGTGTCATAGCGCTTAAATTTTATGAAGGTGATTATCTTTGCAAAGATATCGCCAATTCGATTTCGGACTCAAAAACATGTTACGAATTTTATCTTTCCCGACTTTATTTGGCAAACAGTGCTTGCGGCTCCAATCTTTCTTTAACTGGTGATGCCAAAACCATGTACGAATATTACAAAGAACGCACCCAAAAAATTAAACAATACACTGGCAAAGAGATTACCAATGAATCCGCTACTGAATTATTTAACGCAACAATAAAAAACACTACTCATTTATTAAATGAACAACAATGCATCAATATTAAACCCGAAATATTAAAAGAAATTTTAGGCCTTATGTTTAATGGAAACATCGCAAATGGTTATGCTTCGGTAATGGATCCTGACCACCGCATAATAATTTTTGATTTAGACAGAGAAATAAAAATAATTTGCGCAGAAAAAGAAAAAACCGAAACGGCAAATCAAATAAACACTACAGAAAACACCAAAGAACTTTGAGCCTTGTAAAAAAAGAACTCTGCCAAATAGCAGAGTTTTTTATCAAAGTTTTGACAAAAATGTCGTTTTAATTTTTATTGAATTACTTCTGGTTCTTCTTTTGAAGCAAGACCACACGCGAGCGACGCTATGGCTCGACTTTTATCCGTCATGCATTCAGCAACATTACATTTTCCTTCAATACCTTGTTCATTATACCTTCCTTCAACACCTTGTTTGAGTTTAATTGGAGTTATAATAAAAAAACGTAATTTAATATTTTGCAATTTCTCACTCTGTGACTCATTTGCTTGGTTCTTATTTCCCGGAAGTCTGTCACGGATATTTTTCAATAGTTTTTCGACAAACGTATTTTTGGTACTGGAAGTTGTTTGTTTTGCTGATTCTTCGGCTTCAATTTCTGCGATGGTTTT
>JAFZUF010000106.1 GCA_017618475.1 Clostridia bacterium | reverse complement strand
GGATTTAATTTCCAATTTAGAATCTAAATCATTACTAAACTTTTGGATTTTTTTTCATAACTTTCCCTTTCTTAATTATAAGTCAGGAAACAATTAACTGACAATCCCTTGATTCCGAAATAAAATTACAATTTTATTTTCAAGGTAACCACCGGGTTCATAACCAATAAATGGTAAAGTACTGGCTTCTAAATCATTATCAAAATAGGGGTGATAATAAGTTGACAACAATTCTTGGTCATCTTCATACGTAAAACGATAAGTGATAACAAAATCACACATTTGTTCACTAATAGTTGTGTCAAAGGATTCATACATTTCGGGCAAACCTTTCCGAGAAAAACCATGTTTCGCATAAAAATACAAATTAGGCACAATACCCGCGGCATTATAAAAGCCACAATCTGCCATGAAATAACAAAACAATGTAGCCGGCTGTTCTGCCGTTTGATTGTATTCAGCGATGATATCGGCGACCACTAATTGGGCATAATCATCTCGTCCGCGGTTAATTTCTTTAATACTGGTAACAAATGGTAGTGCCGCAAAAAAACTAACTACGATGGCAATCGTAAAGCCAAAAACACGTGCCCTACGGCGATGAATTATTACTTCAATCGCTTGTAGCATCTGCGATACAACCTTAACCAAATAAATCACACCAATCACTACGTAGGCATACATTGGAATGTAATAATAATGATAAGCACCGACAAAACCGACCAAAAGCCACGTTGAAATGAGGGTAACCCCGAATACTAATCCGACTTTATTTTTCCGATAGTTCACGGCAAAACACACTAAACCCCAAATTAACATAAAAACAAAATACCAACCGGTAAACCATGACATAATAAATTTATACCAAAAACCATGATAATTATCGTCATCATTACCTGTGTTATAGTTGCTAACATTTATCAAAAGATAGACATTGAATAGGTCATCTAAAGCACCTACCACAGCAAAAACAATGATAATCGGCACCGTGACAATTAAGAACCCACCAACCATAATCAATCCATTACGAACAAATCGTAATAAATTACGGTCTTTAATTGCCAAAATCAACCAAATTATCAACGGAATTAAATAAAATTCAAGCATCGTAAATTTAGTCCAAAATAGTAAACCGATACTAATCCCCAAAACCAAACAGCGGTACCAAGTACCCTTTTGACGATCGATAATTAAATCCAAGAAACACAAAAGACCATAGACAAAAATTGGTAAACAATACTCTTCCACACAAGCCCCATTTAATGCGCGAACACGATTAACACTTAACACCATCATCATTAATGGCACCACTAACAATGCCAACCAAGGGGATAAAAACTTACGCGCTATACGATAACAGAAAAACAAAAACAAACTCACGCATATAATTTCAACGCACCAAATCACAAATTGTGGATTAGGAAACCAACAAGCCACCGCAAAAACAGCATAGATAAGTGGTCCTTTTTGTTCAAATAAATCACGATAAGGCACCTTACCAGCAACAATACCGTGCCCGATGGTCATGTACCATTGATAATCACATTGGGTATTAAATACATGAATTGGTGAATTCAATCCATAAAAAAACATAAATACAAACGCAACTGATAAGCAAATTAGATAAACTACCCATGGCCGAAAATCACGTACCGAATGTGTCGTAACAACTGCAGTTGACTTATTCGCTTCGGTTTGCTCTATCATATAATTGGCAGTATACATGTTCTAACAAAAAAACACAAAACATTATCGGGTCTGAATCACGACTACGGCATAATTACTTATTCAGCAACAAGTGATTTTTAATTAAATTTACAATATTCTCTACTGAAATACCATTTTCGGCCAAAAGTTCATCCGCATTGAATTCAGTATGGAATGCTTTCGAAATCCCCAAGTTTTTCACTTGCATATTATTATCGCCATAGAACGATGCAATGGTTTGTCCGTAACCACCAAACACTTCGCCATCCTCGATGGTAATCACCAAACTATGATTTTGTTTTAAACGGTTTAACAATTCTTCATCTAAGCCTGTTAAAAAATGTGGATTGACGACGGTAATTTGTACCCCAGTTTCGGCTTTAACTTTTTCAGCAATTCGCAGTGCCAATGGTACTAAAATGCCAACTGCAAACAAAGCCACTTTACTACCCTCTTTTTCCACCTTGTTTTTGTTGCATAATGAGTAATCGGTCTGATCCGCCACACCTGTTTTAATTAAGTTATGTAACACCCTGATACCCACAGGATGTTGTTTTTGACTTGTTGCATAGTCAAACATTTGGTTAAACTCTTCCACACTTGCGGGCGCCAAATAAATCATATTCGGGATATGGGCAAACATTTGAATATCACACAATGCGATATGCGTATTAGAGTTCATACCATATACACCAGGTCCCAAAACTAACATGGTAGCCGGATTATTATTTAAACATAAATCATGTGATAGTTGGTCATATCCACGTTGAAAAAACGGCGCAAATAAGCCCACAACGGGCGTACCACCATTTTTAGCGATTCCACTACTCATTGCAATTGCATTTTCTTCAGCAATACCAACATCAACATATTGCCCACGTTCCATATATTTTTCGCGCACGCCTTGCACAAAACCAAAACCGATTGGCATTGCCGCATTTAAAAACACAGCTTGCGAATTATGTTCTAACAAATTTTTTACACATGCAAACACGGCGTTTTCCCGCGCTAACTTTTTAAATTTTGGACTACCATCAACCACATTAAACGGTCCGCCGGAATGCCAATGTTCACGATCGGTTTCAGCATAATGCAACCCCTTGCCTTTAATTGTGTGAATGTGCAAGACAACTGGATGATCAATGTTTTTCACACTATTAAATAATTCAATTAATTTTTCAAGATTATGCCCAAATTCCAAATAGCGATAATCTAAGCCAAATGATTTAAAAAGATTATTTTCCGCTTCACCATTAGTTTCGCGTAATTGACGCAAAGTCTTATACATGCCACCATGATTTTCCACAATGCTTTGATCATTATCATTAACGACAATAATTAGGTTCTTGTTATATTCACCCGCATAATCCAAGGCTTCTAATGCTTCACCACCGGATAACGCACCATCACCAATAATCGCAATTACATTTTCCTTACCACCATTTAAATCACGACCTTTCGCCAAGCCAAGCGCTAAAGAAATCGACGTTGACGT
>JAFZUF010000105.1 GCA_017618475.1 Clostridia bacterium | reverse complement strand
CGTAAATTTTCATGTGGTATTAGATGCCGGACATGGCGGGCGTGATAACGGTGCTTGCGTTGATGGTGTCAGTGAAGCTGCGTTGAACTTACAAATTGTCAAACTTTTGGCACAAGAATTGCAAAATCATGGGTGTACTGTCAATTTAACCCGTATTGACAGTGAAAGTTTAAATTCACCCTACGCCAAAAATAAAAAAGTCGAAGACATGGCCAAACGACGTGAAAAAATTCGACAACTAAACCCTGACCTGGTGATTTCCATTCACTTGAACACCTATCCCTTGACTTCGGTCAGTGGCTTACAATGTTTTTATGCTAATGAAACTGCAGGAAGTAAAGATTACGCCACCGCTATTCAAAACCAATTCAATCAAAGTGGTTTACCAATTTACAAAACGGTCAAACCCACCGACTTTAACCTAGTAGAGCATTCACCTTGTCCCGCCGTACTGATTGAATGTGGTTTCTTAACTAATCCACGCGAACGTAAACTTTTACAAACAACCGCATATCAACAAATTTTGGCATATAACATTGCCTGTGCAGTTATGGCTACTGCTAAGGTTTAACATTCCACAAAATCCTCACGTATGCTAACGTAGGAGGTACCAAAGATGTGCAATCAATGTCCAACAGTTGGCGAATTCATAAATTCACTTTTCCGTTGCTGTCGCTGTCAAACCCCTTGCAAACCCGTTTGCCCTTGCCAGCCTAAACCAAAATGTGAATGCAGTTGCCAACCTAAACCCGCACCGACACCATGTTCAAACAACAATGCCGGCTGCATGAATGGCGCTTGTGGAATTGCTTAAGCGTGCATGCATAATTTACCTTGCGTGATAGATACTATCACTGGAGGTAAAATTCAATGCAATCTTATACAACTCAACAACACCAAAGAAATTACCAAGGAAAGGTCGTGCTTCCAACCCCAATTCAGGCAACAACTAATCAACCTAAGCAGCATAAAGCATTGGGAAAAATTGTCACTTCGGCATTGGTTTTAACCATTGTTACCATGGGCAGTTTATTGGGGGCTACGACATTACATAATCAACCAATACACCGGCAAATTAATGTTGCCGCGGCACGGGTAACCGAATTTACCGTTACCGATGATCACACTGCCAAACGAACTAACGATGAGATAAATTACGGTCAATACTACCAAACTAAAATTCGTGGAGAACATGATGAAAACGATCATCGTGAACGCAAATATCCGCGTCGACCAATTTCTAATCAACGGCACGAAACCGAACCGATGCCCTCACTTGACAGTCGTAACAATTATCCGCTTTAAACCAAAACACGATCATGCATTTTGTCGCCCGTAATTTCAATCACACGAGTAGCAACAGTGTTAATTATTTCTTCATCACTGGTATAAAACAACATGACAGCTTTACTACGTTTCATACCTTCGTTTAGCGCAGTAATACTTTCCAAATCCAAATGATTAGTTGGCTCATTAAAAATCAGCAAGTTGCCTTGTTCCAACATAGTTTTGGCAAGCATACAACGCACGCGTTCCCCACCTGACAAAACATTGGCTTTCTTTAAGGCTTCTTCGCCAGAAAACAACATGCGTCCCAACCAACTACGAATAAATGTTTCGTTAGTATCAGTAGAATACTGTTTTAACCAATCCAATAAATTCAAATTCACACCTTCGAAATAACCACGATAATCCACCGGCAAATACGAAGCCGTGATTGTTTTACCAATCGTAACTGTACCGCTATCAGCTTTTTCAATACCCATAATACAGTTAAACAACTTATCCATACGAACACTTTTATCCGTTAAGAATGCAATTTTTTCGCCCTTATTAACACGGAAAGAAACGTTACGGAAAAAGCCGTCCACGGTTAAATTTTCGACCGCCAAAATTTCGTTACCCGGTTCACGCGCACATTCAAAATTGATATAAGGATATTTACGTGAGGACGGCTTGATATCTTCAATCGTTAATTTTTCCAATTCCTTCTTGCGACTGGTGGCTTGACGTGACTTACTGGCGTTAGCAGAGAAACGCGCAATAAAGTCTTTCAATTCTTGTGCCCGCGCTTCGGCTTTTTTATTAGCTTCTTTTTGTTGTTTTAACAATAGTTGACTGGTTTCATACCAAAAATCATAGTTACCCACAAACATATTAATTTGGTTAAAATCTACATCACAAATGTGCGTACAAACTTGGTTTAAGAAATGACGGTTGTGTGATACGATAATGGTAATATTCTTAAAATCCAATAAGAACTCTTCCAACCAATGAGTACCCGCTAAATCCAAATTATTGGTCGGTTCATCCAAAATCAAAATATCTGGATTACCAAATAATGCCCGTGCAAGTAATACTTTAACTTTAATTTTAGCATCCAAATCTTTCATTGGCAGATCGTGTAATTCTTCACTGACTCCCAAGCCTGATAACATTATACGCGCGTTACTGTCGGCATCCCAACCATCAAGTTCGGCAAATTCGGCTTCCAACGCACCTAACTCATTACCTTGCTCTTCGGTCATATCAGGTAAAGCATAATACTTTTCTTTCAAAGCAATAATTTCTGCCAAACGTTGATGTCCGCCGATTACGGTGTTGATAACCGTCAAATCATCAAACGCGTTTTGGTTTTGCGCCAAAGTTGAAATACGTTGGTTTTTACCTACTACTACTTCACCCTTATTTGGGGTAATCTCGCCAGCCAAAATTTTCAAGAAAGTTGATTTACCCGCTCCATTTGCGCCGATAATTCCATAACATTCCCCTGGTAAAAACTTCAAATTAACGTCTTTAAACAAAACACGTTTACCATATTGTAAAGATACATTCACTACTTGAATCATACTTGGTATTGTATCATAAATTATTCTGGATTAAAACGTATTTTCTACGTTGATATCAAACAAAAAAGCAACGTTGCCGTTGCTTTTTGAAAATTACTTTTTATAGCTTATTTATCACCATTTGCTTTACGATTACGTGCAACAACCGCAATAACCACCAAAATAACTCCTAAGATACCTAAACTGCAAACCGCAAAAAACAAAATTTGCAACCAACTTTCATTCCACCAGTTGACAATGTTGTTGCTGTTATTTGTTACATCACTCAAATGTTCTTGATATTCCGTGCTGATGTCGGTAATGTTCAAATGAATTGCCGGACGCACACCAGCTTCGTTCTTAATCCAACGTGAACTTAAAGTACCATTGTTTGTAACAACCAAAGCATACTCACTGTCTTCACCATCAGCGTTACGCAGCCAAGCGGCATTGCTAATAGT
>JAFZUF010000104.1 GCA_017618475.1 Clostridia bacterium | reverse complement strand
TTGCCAACCACTGTGATCATATGGATGCACAATCACCTTGTCGGTCAATTTGTATAAACCTTCCAATCGACGGTCAAATTCTGCTTGCGAATCTAAATTATTACCCCAAAACAGGCACGTTACGTCATAATCAACCGACAAACGTTCCACCGCTACAGTGGCACACGGGCCACAGCAACACGCCAACAATAAACGTGGCTTAGGCATTTTCCCCAAGCACCGTTTCTATTTGTGCCAACGCCGGTTCAATACGTTGGTGCAAATCCAAATCCACTACTGTCATCGCATAATTCAACGCCGAAGTTACTTTACGCGCATCGGCATTGCCGTGCATTTTAACTACCGACTTTTTCAAACCAAGGAAAATTGTCGCATTGGTTTTGTCCATTTTTTCGGCTTTGAATTTCTTCAATTTTCCGCCCAAGAATAACGCGCCGATTTTTGCGCTAAAACTTGACGAAATAATTTGCTTCAACGACTTAAAAATAAATTTAACCATACCTTCCGAACTTTTCAACAATACATTACCCCAAAAGCCATCCGCCACCACGATGTCAACGTCACCTTGGAATACATGATCTGGTTCAATGTTACCAACAAAATTAATCATGCCCGCATCACGCAACTTGTTTAACATTGCGTGTGCCGTTTTCACAACTTCGTTACCCTTAGTTTCTTCCGCCCCAACGTTCAATAACGCCACGCGCGGTTTTTCCATACCCAACGCTTTTTTATATTCGTTCGCCATGACCGCAAATTGCACTAATTGCTCCGCACTGCAATCCATGTTCGCGCCCGCATCCAACAACATAAATTCTTGTCCATCGATTAACGTCGGCATGCACGGGCACAACGCCGGACGGCTAACCCCAGGAATGCGACCAATTTTCATAAAACCACCGGTTAAGACCGCACCAGTCGAACCCGCCGAAACAAAGGCACCACAATCGTTGCGCGTCTTTAATTGTTCTAACCCTAAAACCAAACTACTATCTGTTTTGGTACGAATCGCGGTTGTCGGGTGTTCGTCCATCGCAATATTCACTTTCGTATCCACAATTTCCACACGGTCGCCGAATTCCACCACCTGCGGTTTAATTTGTTCCGCATCGCCAACCATAACCAACTGTAATTCTGGATTTTGTTTTAATGCGGTTACCGCCCCCGACACCATCGCCGGCAAGCCATTATCTCCACCCAAACAATCTAACACAATTTTTTTCATACTATACATCATATCACATGATTTTCCATCCCGACACCATTTTTTTATAGAAAAAAAGAGCCAGTTACCCGACTCTTTTTGGTATATCGTGTTTTGACAATTATTTAATAATGTCAGCAACAACACCAGAACCAACAGTGTGGCCGCCTTCACGAATCGCGAAGCGCATACCTTTTTCAATCGCAACTGGTGAAATCAATTTAACACTCATTGAAACGTTATCACCAGGCATTACCATTTCAACACCCTTTGGTAATTCAATCACACCCGTAACATCGGTTGTACGAATGTAGAATTGTGGACGATAACCATTGAAGAATGGAGTGTGACGTCCGCCTTCTTCTTTTTTCAAAACGTAAACTTCCGCGGTGAATTCGGTGTGTGGCGTAATTGATTTTGGAGCAGCCAAAACTTGACCACGTTCAATATCTTTACGTTCAATACCACGCAACAACAAACCAGCATTATCACCAGCCATTGCTGAATCCAAAGATTTACGGAACATTTCGATACCAGTAACGGTAGTCGATTTGTTAGCACCTAAACCAACGATTTCAACAACGTCACCGATTTTAACTTGACCACGTTCAACACGACCGGTAGCAACAGTACCACGACCAGTAATTGTGAAAACGTCTTCAACCGGCATTAAGAACGGTTTATCAACGTCACGTTTCGGGTCAGGAATGTATTGATCAACAGCAGCCATCAATTCGTCGATACATTTCAAATCCGGAGATTGACGGTTACCAGCTTGTGCAGCAGCCAAAGCTTTTGCAGCCGAACCTTTAATAATTGGAACTTGATCGCCTGGGAAACCATTTTTGCTTAACAAATCACGGATTTCCATTTCAACCAATTCTTGTAATTCTGGATCATCAGCCAAATCACATTTGTTCATGAACACAACAATGTAAGGAACACCAACTTGGCGAGCCAACAAAATGTGTTCGCGAGTTTGTGGCATCGGACCATCGGTCGCAGCCACAACCAAGATTGCACCATCCATTTGCGCAGCACCGGTAATCATGTTCTTGACGTAGTCAGCATGGCCGGGGCAGTCAACGTGAGCATAGTGACGCTTTGCGGTTTGATATTCCACGTGAGCGGTGTTAATCGTAATTCCGCGAGCTTTTTCTTCTGGAGCATTATCAATTTCGTCGTACTTACGAGCTGCGGCGTTACCGTCCAAAGCCAAAGTCGTACAAATCGCAGCGGTCAAAGTGGTTTTACCATGGTCAACGTGACCAATCGTACCAATATTTACGTGCGGTTTACTCCTGTCAAATTTTTCTTTTTCTGCCATTTTTCTAATTTTCTCCTTTTATAGCAAGTGTTTTTATTATGCAATATAACCTGTCATGTGTCAACTTTTTTTTGCTTGTTTTCACGCGTAACAATTTGACAAAACTCCTACCTTTCAATTATATATTGAATATGTCGACTTGTTTACACATGACGTCAATTTTTGATGACATTATTCAAAGATTGAACACTACCTACACCAGCGAAGTCCGCAGTTGCCCTACTGCCGACACCTTAAAGCCTGTATCTGGTTATGTACATTTATTAGATGGAGGCAACGCACTTTTAATTACCGATGAACGCCATCCATATTTAATTACTTTAGAATTTGTGATTTATTATCACTTAAAAACTGGTGACCGGATTCAAGCACGCGTATCTTACGATGTTG
>JAFZUF010000103.1 GCA_017618475.1 Clostridia bacterium | reverse complement strand
GGTTGCATGGTGTATCTGTTAATAAAGGCGAAATAATTACCTTACCGCAAATCATTGAAGACGAAGATGGTAACAAATTCTGGGAAGGTGCCTTATTTGGTAATTATCGCATCCGTGGTTGGTTAATCGCTAACGATGATTGGATTTTGGCGGATGATACCGACAGTGATGATTGGTATCAGAGTTTTTATCAGTTGAACATGATTACAACTCGCGATTTGACATTTGTGGCTGATTTGGAAGAAACTTATGACAGTGTTGAGTGTGTCTTCTTAGATGATCAAGGTAAACAAATTAGTTATTCAGGATTGCTTGCTGATGGTGCGGAAGCTTACATGGCTTTGTCTGGTATGGATGCCGAGAAAATTAAGAATTTTGGGGATGGATATCAAAAATGGGTTGAAGAAAGTGGAGATATGCCATTGGAAGCTTCAACAACTGGTGAAAGTATTAAATTTAATTTAGGGGCAGAAACAGTTAATGAACCCGAACCAGAAGATGAATCCGAAGAAAATAATGAAGATAATGGCAATAATAACGATTTAATTAAAATGTTTATTATTTTAGGAGTAGGTGCATTTGCAATTATTACATTGTTGTCAGTTTATTTGGTAATTCGCAAAAAAAATCGTCCGGCAAAAGCAGGTAAGTTTAAAGAAGAAATTTAACGTTAGTAGTTTGTAATAAATAGTATTTGACAAATTACGCGCGAGTGTCTATACTTATCAAATATGATAGCACAAAAATCTTTTTTTGCAGACAAACAAAACACAAAGCGTGAATGGTTGCTGGTGGATGCCGCCGGCATGCCGGTTGGACGTCTTTGTAGTCGTGTCGCGTTAATCTTGCGCGGTAAACACAAACCAACTTACACACCACACAGTGATGCGGGTGACTATGTCATCATCGTGAACGCGGAAAAGGCAACTTTTACCGGTAAAAAAATGACCGATAAATACTATTTCCGTTATAGTGGTTATGTTGGTGGTGATAAATATACCCAAGCCAAGGAAGCGATGCAAAAGAATCCTGCATGGGTAATTGAACACGCGATTAAAGGTATGTTGCCAAAGAATTCTTTGGGACGTGAAATGTTCAAAAAATTAAAAGTCTATAATGGTGCGGAACACCCACATGCAGCACAACAACCGCGCAAAATTGATATTAAAGGGAAGGCAAACTAATTATGGCAGTGAAGAAAAATGCAGTAGCACAAACATTGGGCACAGGTCGTCGTAAATCCAGTGTTGCCCGTGTGCGTTTGGTCAAAGGAACTGGTAAGGTTGTAATCAACGACAAAGCATTGGAAGAATATTTTGGTGATGGTTTCATGCGTTTGACCGTTAACCAACCATTCGCTTTGTTGAACTTGGATACTTTTGATGCCATTGTTAACGTTAATGGTGGTGGTTTGTCGGGACAAGCTGGTGCGATCCGTCATGGTATTGCGCGTGCTTTGGTTAAAGAAGATGCAAACTTCAAAGCTGAATTGAAAAAAGCTGGTTTCTTGACTCGTGACCCACGTATGAAAGAACGTAAGAAATACGGTTTGAAAAAAGCTCGTCGTGCGCCACAATTCTCGAAAAGATAATTTGCTATATCTATTATTTTTCGGTATAATATTTTATGTCTATCGAAATTGTTGCAGATTTTAATCAAGATAATCTTCGGCTCTATAAACGCGGGCTGGGGATTATTTTTAATGAAGAAATTGGCGACAATTTAAAAAAGAAAGTAAAAAAAATTTTAAGCGACCAAGAACAAAAGGTTGTTGCCGTGGTCGGAGCTGCGGGTGAAACCGAAGAACGTGTAGCTTGCGAAAAATCGGTTTTGTACGATGCTGGTTTTTCGGATATTGTTTACATTCAACCAACAATAGCATTGGCAGCTTACTTTGGTTATTCCTTTAATGAACAAGTACCGGTAATGGCGGTGGTTATTGGCGAAACTTCAACTGACTTGGCAATTATCTTGGGTGAAAAAATTTTATACAGTGGAATTCTTGATGTCGGTGTTGATACTTGTATTGATGCAATTATTAATTTGGTCGAAGAAAAGTACCACGTTGAAATCAGTTATGAAACTGCGTGTGGAATTTTCCGCGATGTAGCATCGTTGTTGAAAAATGATACGCGCTATGCGAAGTTTCCGGAATTTATCTTAAAAGCGGAGCAAGTGCGCGAAGTAATTTATCCGGTTTATGAACAAGTCATTGGCGCAATAAATCATTTGTTGCCACAAGCCAGTGCAGATATCATGCGTCAAATTTTGAATACCGGCGTACTGTTAGGTGGTGCGGGTGCCAAAATCCGTGGATTAAGTGAAGCGATTTATTGGAGTTTACAACTGCAAACTATGGTCGCGGTCGAAGAAGAAAATGCCACTTTAATTGGTGCCGGAAATTTATTGGAACAACCTGAATTATTTCTAAAATTATCACATAGCGCATAAATTTGACTGTGCGTGTTTTGATTCATCCATTGTTTATTTTGGTGGTGGTAGTCGCAATTATTTTTGCGGTTACCGATTTTTTGCTAGCCTTAACCATTGCGGTAATCTTGCACGAATTAGCGCACGCAATGGTTGCCAAAAATCTTGGTACAGTTATTGCGCGCATAACTTTAACGCCTTTTGGTGGTGCGTTAAATTTACAGACTCAAGTTTTATCGGCGCGACAAAAATGTTTGATTTATTGGGCAGGTCCGGTCGCAAGTTTGTTATTAAGTATGCTGTTTGGCGTCATGGTTTGGCTTTTCCCGACAATTTTTTATTATCTTGAATATTTAGTGGTGGCTAACTTCTTGGTTGGTGTGATTAATCTATTGCCGATTTATCCCTTAGACGGTGGTAAAATTTTGGCACAAGTCGTGCCGGTGAAAAACATTTTCATTTGGTCGAATGTAATCTTTGTTGT
>JAFZUF010000102.1 GCA_017618475.1 Clostridia bacterium | reverse complement strand
GATATTGTGATTGTGGGCGGGGGGCCGGCGGGGTTGACGGCCGCAATTTATGTGCAACGCGCGGGCAAGCATGCGGTGGTTTATGAAGGTAACGTGTGCGGGGGCCAAATTGTTAACGCCGCGAAGGTGGAAAATTATCCGTCAGTGGAAAAAATAGCAGGAACCGATTTCGCGCTGAATTTGACCGCGCAAGCCGAAAAGTTGGGTGCCGAAATCCGTTATGAAAAAGTGGTGGGCTTGGAAGACAAAGGCGACCACAAAATCGTGAAGACTACGGCCGGCGATGTGGAAACGAAAACTGTAATTTTGGCGACCGGGGCGTCCAACCGCAAATTAGGAATCGAACGCGAAAAAGAATTGCTTGGTCATGGGGTCAGTTATTGTGCGACGTGTGATGGTGCGTTTTATCGCGGAAAAAATGTGGCGGTCGTGGGCGGTGGCAACACGGCATTGGAAGACGCGCTATTTTTAAGTCAGTATTGCGCCAAAGTATATGTGATTCATCGTCAACCGGAATTCAAAAGTGATGCACAATATGTTACAGAATTAAAACAAAAAGCTAATGTCGAATTGGTCATGTCGGCAACTGTGACGCGTTTGATTGGTATCGATAAATTAGAACAAATTGAAGTTACCCACAACAGTGGTGAAAAACAGGTTTTAGATGTCAGCGGTTTATTTATTGCAGTCGGGCATGTTCCTGGTAACGGTGCGTTTGAAAATTTAATTCAATTAGATAAATTAGGTTATGTTATCGCGGGTGAAGATTGTCAAACCAATGTGGACGGCGTGTTTGTGGCGGGTGATGCGCGTGTGAAAACGGTGCGCCAATTAACGACGGCTTGTGCGGACGGCACTGTGGCGGCGCTGGCGGCAATTAATTATGTACGTAAAAAGGTTTAATACATACTTAAACAGTCGGCATTTTCTTTTTCGTTAGATTTGTTTAATAATTGTTGTGAGGTTACTTTTTCAAATTCATGGGTTTGGGAATTTTGGTATTCAAATAATTTAACTTTATTGCGAGCATTAATATGAATGAGTTCGTGGTGTTGGTCAAATGCGACGGGTTCATTTGAGTGATTGTGATTATCTTTATTGGTATAGATTTGAAATTCATCTAAATTTGGCATGGAGATATGGAGATTTAAGCTGTCAATGAATGCCGGTAAGTCTTTCATTAAATGCTGTACTTTTTTCGCATTATTCATCGTGATAGATAAATAAATTTGTGGATAATCTTTTTGCTTGATGCCGTGTAATTGCTTGATTGATGAGTTATTGCCGGCAATTGAAATGTTTTGTAACATTGTTTCAATGGGTGAACAAAAAACACCATGATGGTCGTAGAATTGTTTAATGTTGAAAAAATCGAAATAAAGTTCAAAGCCGTTTTTTACTCCGTGTTCAAGAATACGGCTACCTTCCGGTACAATTAAAATTGAACGAGCAATTTCGTTTTTACCTTTGTCTAGGTTAATGTTAAATACTGGACCTTCGGTAAGTTCTGCTGTTGGCAATGCGGTAATTCGAGAATTATGTTTAATATTATTTTTACCGCTTTCATTAGAAATTAAAAAGATACTTTTTTTGTTTTTTTGCATATTTAATTATGTCATATCCTGTTCTTAATTTCAATAGTTATGATATATTCTATATAAAAAAGAACTCTGTTGTTAGAGTTCTTTTTAATTTTACCGGTTTTTGTTGCTTTAGGCTTTTTTCATTGTGTCACCGATGGGATCTGGTAGTTTGCGTGGACGACGGTGTGTTAATTGATATATCAACCACCATAGCAGAGCAGTGGCCACAAAAATCAAAATTGCGACTAAGAACCAGTTAATTGTGCTGCCTTCATTTTCGGTTAATTCGGCAGCTTTGTTTTGGATATCCAACATTAAGTTGTTAACATTTTTTTCTTTGATTTTATCAAAGTTGAGCATAATTGCCGAATAGGTAATATTATCTGCGGTTGGGAAAATCGCAACGGCTAAGTTAGTATCGGCGTCGAATAAATCCACGTCGTCCCAGTCAATATGATCGTTATCACTCACGACAACGTTATCTTCATCGTCGTAATCGTAACCCGGTACGCCGTAGTCTGCTTTTAATTCGTCAATCGCATCACCAGTCGCGACCATTTGGCTGCCAACATAATCAATGTTACGGGCGGCATTTTCGTCATCAAGCATAAAGTTAATGAATGCATAGGCGGCGTCTAAGTTTTTAGCGTAAGTGGGAATCGCAAAGTTATCCGTCCACAGGTTGGTGCCTTGCGGAGCATAGTAGCGCAAACTGTCGTAGTCGTTTTCGTCGGCGGCTTCCATCATGGCCAAGCCGGCGTCACAACTCCAAAACAAACCATAAGCGAAGGAATCATCGTCGGGG
>JAFZUF010000101.1 GCA_017618475.1 Clostridia bacterium | reverse complement strand
TGAAAAATGTGGTTTAATGAAGTATGGAAACTTTGTTTGATAATTTACATCAAACGCAGAAACCGTTAGCGGAACGCATGCGTCCACAAGTTTTAAGTGAGTTTGCGGGACAACAACATTTATTGGCTGAAGGAAAATTATTGCGTCGTTTAATTCAAGCAGGGCGTGTACCAAGCGTGATTTTCTTTGGTCCGCCGGGAACGGGTAAAACAACCTTAGCGCAAATTATCGCGGATAGCAGTAATGCTAAATTTGTAAAAATTAATGCCGTGTCGACTGGCGTTGCTGAGGTTAAAGCAGTGATGCAACAAGCTAAAACTGATTTTGAAATTGCCGGTAAAAAGACTTATTTGTTACTTGATGAGTGCCATCGTTGGAATAAAGCGCAAAGTGACTCGTTGTTAGGCGCCTTAGAAGCTGGTTATTTGCTGTTAATTGGCTGTACAACTGAAAATCCAAGCTACAGTATGACGCGTGCAATTGTGTCGCGTTGTACGATTTTTGAGTTCAAACGTTTGGATGAAAATGATATTAAAAAAATTTTACAACATGCTTTAACGGCATCGCAAGGTTTACGTGATTATCAAATACAAATTGATGATGCTGCCTTAAATTACTTTGCAACGGCGTGCGGTGGTGACGTGCGCAGTGCCTTGAATGGCTTGGAATTGTGCGCGATTACAACTAAGCCAAATCAAGATGGTAAGATTGTGGTTGACCAAAAGGTGGCAGCGGAATGTTTACAACAAAAGGCCTTAAATTTGGATGAAACGTTGTACTATCATATTTTAAGTGCGTTCTGTAAAAGTTTACGCGGCAGTGATACGACGGCGGCTTTGTACTACGCTAACCGTTTAATTGCGGCGGGAATGCAACCACAAATTTTGGCACGACGCGTGATTGCGCATGCCAGTGAAGACGTTGGGTTGGCGGATCCACAAGCTTTGGTACAAGCTTGTTCGGCATTGTACGCTTTGGATAATTTAGGCATGCCGGAAGGTAATTTGGCTTTGACCCAAGCGATTGCTTATGTTTGTCACGCACCCAAAGATAATCGGGTCGTGGTCGCAATGAATCATGCGCAGAACGATGCATTAAATCACGCCGACGATCGTATTCCAGAATATTTGAAAAATCATACCGAAGCTAGTAAAAATTATAAGTATCCTCATGATTTTGGCGGCTACATTGAACAACAATATTTGCCCGATAGTTTGGTTGGTCGCAACTATTTTCCAGACCGTAAAAACAAAAATTGATTTGTCTAAAATGTTCTGAATGATATATACTAAAACCAGACATGGGGGAACAACGAAAGAAAATTAATGTTTTCCGCCAAAGCGCTTTACGTGTTTTGGTCTTGTCTGTTTGCTTAATGTTAACAACTGGAATCGGTTTGGCTAATTTGGGTAAATCGGTCGTTCATGAAATATATGCATCTGGTGGTGTTGGTGATGTTTGTTATTGGGGAATTAATGATAGTCAATATGGCGTCTTTATGCAGAATTTTGCCACCGCTCCAGGTAATAAAACTTATGCAATTAGTTCACAGGGACAAATGGCATATTTAACTTATGAATTACGCACGGGAAGTTTTAATTATTCTAATTGTACATTTGTTTTAAGTAATGATATTGATTTGGAAAAAATTAAAAATAATTCTAAATCAGGATTATATGGTCCAGAAGTTTTTGATTATCCGCGATGGATTCCCATTGATGTTGGTACAAATAGTAACATTGTTTTTGATGGTGGTGATTATGATTATAAAGGTG
>JAFZUF010000100.1 GCA_017618475.1 Clostridia bacterium | reverse complement strand
TGCCTTTTTTATAAAGTTCACGCGAAATTACAATTTGACCTTCGGTAATGTAACCGGTCAAGTCTGGAATCGGGTGGGTTTTATCATCTTCAGGCATGGTTAAAATTGGAATTTGGGTAATCGAACCTTTGCACCCTTTGATACAGCCGGCGCGTTCGTAAAGCGAAGCTAAGTCGGTGTACAGGTAACCCGGATAACCGCGGCGACCCGGAATTTCTTTACGGGCGGCGGAAACTTCACGTAAGGCTTCGGCGTAGTTGGTCATATCCGTGGTGATAACCAACACGTGGTAATCCAATTCAAAGGCTAAATATTCGGCGACGGTTAACGCCACGCGCGGGGTTGCAATCCGTTCCAAGGCTGGGTCATTCGCCAAGTTAATAAACATAACGGAACGGGAAAGTGCGCCGGTGTCGGCAAACGAATTCATGAAGTAAGCGGCTTCGTCGTAGGTAATCCCAATTGCGGCAAAGACAATTGCGAATTTGCTGTCGCTTGCGGGTACCGTGGCTTGGCGGGCAATTTGCGCGGCGAGTTCAGCGTGGGGCATACCCGACATCGAAAAGATTGGTAACTTTTGACCACGCACTAAAGTATTTAAGCCGTCAATTGACGAGATACCGGTTTGAATAAAATCTTGCGGATAATCGCGGGCGGTTGGGTTAATTGGTGCGCCGTTAATGTCCAATTTCTTGGCGGCAATTAATGGGGCAGCACCGTCTTTAGGGCGACCTAAACCGTCGAACACCCGCCCTAAGATATTGGGTGCGACCGCTACTTCCAAACCGTGTCCCGTAAATTTAACCGCATTATCGTGCAGACCTAAGCCTTGTCCCGCGGTGAACATTTGTACAACCGCTTTGTCGTCCAAAACTTCCAAGACTTTACCGTAACGCACGGTGCCGTCTTCGGCTTTGATTTCGACAAATTCGTTGTAGGTTACGCCTTGAGTGTCGGTGACCACCAACAGTGGACCGACTGCGCTTTTAATGGTTTTATAATATTTGTTCATGCTAATTTACCCCCTAGTTCGTATTTAATGCGGTCGGTTAAGTCTTTGATTTTTTGCACTTGGTCGTTTGGTACAAAGCGGAATTGGGCAAATTCTTCACGCACCGTGGGTAAAATAACTTTTTCGTAAGGTGTGCCTTTAGCAATCGCGGCCGCCGCCAAATTGTAATAAGTCATCATAGCTTCCAACATGGCAAATTGCTTTTGCGGGGCGGCGTAAGTGTCGATTTCGCTCATAGCGTCTTGCATTAAATAGTTTTCACGCAACAGGTTCGCCATGGATAAAATCAGACGGTCGGCATCAGATAAGGAATCCTCACCCACCAAGCGCACAATTTCTTCCAAATTAGCGGACAGTTGTAACACTTTCATCGCGCCTTGACGATAGCCGGCATAATCGGGCGAAAGGTTGTCACGGTACCACTTTTCCAATTGGTCGGCGTACAAGGAATAGGAGGTCAACCAATCAATTGCGGGGAAGTGGCGACGGTAAGCCAAGGCTGCGGATAAGCCCCAGAATACTTTGACAATGCGCAAAGTTGCTTGCGAAACCGGTTCACTTAAATCACCACCGGGTGGCGATACGGCCCCAATGGCGGTAATCGAACCAAGT
>JAFZUF010000099.1 GCA_017618475.1 Clostridia bacterium | reverse complement strand
CGAGCCGTAACGACGTAAATCCAAATAGTTATGATAATTATCTAAATTCATTTTACGGGTTTGCATGACCGTGACCAATTTATCATAGTCAGTTTCACGTTCACTGCAACCAATAATCTCACCAACACCGGGAACCAACAGGTCGGTTGCCGCCACCGTTTTACCATCGTCGTTTTGCTTCATATAGAACGCTTTCACGTCGCGTGGATAGTTTACCACAAAAACTGGTTTCTTAAAATATTCATCAGTTAAGTAACGTTCATGTTCGGTTTGTAAATCCACACCCCACTTTACCGGATAATTAAATTTCTTACCAGATTTTTTTAAGATTTCAATTGCTTCGGTGTAATCTACTTGCGCGAACGCGTTATCCGCCACTTGGCGTAATTTTTCCACTAACCCATTTTCATAGAAATTATCAAAGAACGCCATTTCGTCCGGACACTTTGCCAAGACTTCACGAATAATTGATTTAATCATATCGCGCGCCACGTCAATAATGCCGTCAATATTGGTAAACGCAGCTTCGGCTTCAATCATCCAAAATTCGGCAGCATGGCGGGTGGTGTTAGAATTTTCCGCACGGAAAGTGGGACCAAACGTATACACACGTCCCAGTGCCATCGCAGCTTCTTCGGCTTCCAACTGTCCCGACACAGTTAAACTGGCCGGCGCGCCAAAGAAATCACCTTGGAAATCTGGTGCCACTACTTGGAAAGATTCGCCAGCACCTTCAGCATCGCCACCAGTAATTAACGGAGTATGAATATAAGAAAAACCACGTTCTTGAAAGAAATGATGAATTGCCATGGATAAAGCATTACGCACGCGGAACATGGCCATAAATGTATTAGTACGCACACGTAAGTGCGGAATCGTGCGTAAAAATTCCAAACTGGTCTTTTTCTTTTGAATCGGATAATCTGCAGCACAGTCACCGATGATTTGAATTTTTTCCGCATTAATTTCGGCATCGTTAGCATTATGATAAGCCGAAACCACCACTCCACTAACCATTACCGCCACACCCAAGTGCATGGCACCATTCAAAGTTTCCGCACTGATCTTGTGGTTATCTTCTTTTTGAATCACGATTTGCAACGGCTTAAAAGTACTACCGTCATTTAATTCCAAAAACGAAGTCGTTTTTGATTCGCGGAAGTTTTTCACCCAACCGGTTACTTGTACAGTTTTGCCAATGTAAGAATCTTTTTTATTTTTTAAAGTCTCGATTGTTATTTGTTCCATGGAATATATTGTAAACGAAAATTTACGATTTGACAAACCCCAATCTTAGTGTTAGTATAATGGTATTGACGTTCACGCTCTGGTAGCTCAGCGGCAGAGCAATCGGCTGTTAACCGATCGGTCGTAGGTTCGAACCCTACCCAGAGCGCCAACAAAAAAGTGTCGTAATATGCGACACTTTTTTTATACTTATTTTTTTAACACACTTACCCAACTATCAATAGGTAATTTAATTAAGAGTAACCTCATTTTTTGATTTACTTACTGACTTAGCAGATTTACTTGCCGATTTTTTTGGTGG
>JAFZUF010000098.1 GCA_017618475.1 Clostridia bacterium | reverse complement strand
GAACTGCCGTGATGAATTTGCCAAAAATCATGATGTAACACACGCAGGTATTGTTGATGATTTCTTCAATGCCGTTTCAGCTGGAAAAACAGGTAATATGTTGGCAGATCAAGTACAAAAATGTAGAGCTACGATGAAACTTACGAACGCCAATATTGTTGATATCCTTAATAAAATTAAAGATTTCCAAGTTTTGATGGGAAGTAAAAAGTAAGCGGGGTAGATTGTGAACGAATATTTTATTCCCCGTAAAACCAGAATTAAGACCATTTTTGTTAAAGGATTAACCGCTACCGACATTATTTGGTTGGTATTGGGGGGTGCGGCAACAGTATTGCTAATTGCTTCGCGCATGATTCCGTTGATGGTATTGGGTGCGGTGGTTGCGCTTATCGTTGTGTACGGAATGTTGAAAGATATTGGCGGTGACCGTCATTACGAATCATTTGTTTGGTATTTTCGTTTCTTGGCCTATCCCAAAAAATATGCCAAAGTTTTGGAAAAAGGTTACGTTGAAATGACTCGTTTAGTGCCGTACGAAGGAATCTTAGACGACAAATTTATTGATTACGGCACATATGTAGCTTCGGTTGTTGAAATTATGCCGGTAGAATTTAGTTTATTGGGTCCGGAAGCGCGAACTATGTTGGTCAATAACTTTGCCAATGCGCTACGCCGTATCAGTTCACAATATTCGGGCAGTTTAATTTCGTTTGAAAAACCGTTATTGTTTGATAACTATGTTGATAACGAAATTGAAAAATATGATGAATTGGTTAGAAATGTGGAACGAGGTTCTTTTACGCAAGAAGAATTGGAAGCCCGCGAACCTGTGTTTAATTCTCGTGGTTTAATGTTAGAATACATGAACCAAGAAGCTAAAGTCTATCGTACTTGTTATTATTTGGTCATTTATTCGTCCAAAAAAGAAGATTTGGATGCCACAACCAGCAGTGTAATTAGTGCGTTGGGGGCTTCGTTACATGCGCACCGTTTAACGGGCAAAGAATTGTATGTTTTCTTGCGTGCGAACTATAACAAGTATTTTGACGAAAAAGAATTTGACCACATGGCGTATGATAAACGTACGGAGTGGACTTTCCCGAAAGAAATTAAATTTGGCATAAACAAGTTTAACATGGACGGTGAACAAAAAACGACGTTCTCGATTACCGATTTTCCCATGAATGTTGGTGCCGCGTGGTTGTATACCTTCTTTAATTATCCCAATGTTCGTGCTGTTATGAACTTTTCGCAAGTGAATAAGGTTGATGCGGAAAAAATGATTGACCGTGCCATCATGGAAATGCGTTCACAAGATGTCGACCGTGGCAAGGAAAGTCAAAAAATGGAAAAGGAAAGCCAATTACAAACGATCGAACAAATGTTACAACAATTAAAATTGGGTAACGAACAAATGTTCAACGTGACGGTACACTTGACAACGGATACGAAGACGGCTTCCGAATTGCGTCATGTGATTGTGGAAGAAGGCTTCCGCTATACCAACAATTCGGGTAAGCAAATTGATGCTTTTGTGTCGGCGAATGTTTCGCGCTTGGATAAATATGATGCTTACGAACGTGGCATGGTTACCAGCACTTTGGGTGCCAGTTTCCCATTCGTTTCGGACATGCTGATGGACGAAAAAGGCATTATGTTAGGTAGCAACAGTAACCCGGTGTTTGTTGATTTCTTCCAACGTAATGACGTCCGCGTTAACAGTAACATGATTATTATCGGTAAGTCGGGTGGTGGTAAATCGTTTGCGACCAAATCGATTTTGGCAAACTTGGCGGCCGATAATACGCGTATTTACATCTGCGACCCTGAAAAAGAATATTCGACGATGGCACGAAAATTACATGGTGGAATAATTGACGTTGGTAACGCGGGACGTGGCCGTTTCAATCCATTCCACATTTATCCCAACATGTTGGACGATGACGAAGATACGGGTGAAGAGTTTGATGATACGTTTGAAAGTCACTTGCGTTTCTTGGAATCATTCTTCAAAATCGTCATGGAAGGTATCCGTTCCGATGCATTGGAAGCATTGAATGGTTTAGTGACGCGTTTGTACACCATGAAAGGGATTGATAAGTACACCGATTTTGCCAAAGTCAAACCTGAACAGTTCCCAGTTTTCGACGAATTGTACGATTTGGCTAAACGTAGTTACGCACAATCTAAAGACGAGTTTTCGCGCATTAACTACCGCGTGTTGGTGACCTATTTGGAAAAATTCGCGGAAGGTGGTCGTTATTCCGGTTTGTGGAATGGTCCAAACACAATTCGTACCGAAGAAAACTTCTTTGTGTTTAACTTCTTAACGTTATTATCAAATAAAAACGAATTGGTGGCTAACGCGCAAATGTTGTTGGTGTTTAAGTATCTGGAAGGTGAAGTTATCAAGAACCGTGAGTATAACCAAAAATACCACACCAAACGTAAAATTATTGTGGTCGTTGATGAAGCGCACGTTTTCATTGATGAACAACGTCCGGTCGCGTTGGACTTTATGTTCCAAATGGCGAAACGTATTCGTAAGTACGACGGTATGCAAATCGTCATTACCCAAAACATTAAGGACTTTGTGGGTTCGCCCGCGATTGCGAAGAAATCGGCCGCGATTATCAACGCATCTCAATATAGTTTGATTTTCTCTTTGGCACCTAACGATATGACCGACTTGGTCACTTTGTACAAGAATGCGGGTGGTATCAACAAGCGCGAACAAGAAACTATTGTTGCGGCTCCGCGCGGTCAAGCGTTCTTTATGTACGGCCCGGTGGCACGCTCGACAATTCGCATTGAAACCGGCAACGACATTCGCCAAATCTTTGAATAAACCATTAAGTAAAAGCAAAGCCCGTGGATTGCGGGCTTTTTTTTCGTCATTTTGCAAAAATGACTTGATTTTTTTTTTTTTTTTTTTCAGTATGCTAATGTTGTATAGGGTTATAAAAAATCTACCCAAAAAGGAGAAAATATGGAAAAGAGAATAATTGACATTAAATCAATTGGGCATGTTGAGTATGGAAAAACTATTAATCTTCCTGAACG
>JAFZUF010000097.1 GCA_017618475.1 Clostridia bacterium | reverse complement strand
GTAGCAATTTCTTCACGACCGGCCTGCTTTAAAATTGCACAAACCACTGCTGCCAAAATACCAATCGCCGCAATTTTGAAAATGATTTCTACATCCATAAAATTCCCCCTGCGATACCAATAATTATTAAGAGTTTCAGCATAATAGACGTTTTGGTTTGCAAAACTTGGCGCGCCTGTTTGGTTTTGTCGTCAAAGATAATTCGTGCCGCTTTGATTTTGTCTTGTTCGGTAATCCGCCCCGTACGGCCAAGTTGGTAAAGAAATTCGGCAAGCGTTATATCAGTGGTTAAAGACAGACAACGGTCACGGGTTAAATCGACATTATTGCGCAACATTTCCAAATACCCGCTTAACACGGCACGACAACCGCCCGTACTAACCGGCAAATAATCCCCTACCGCTTGTGGTAATGTTTGTAAAGCAAACCCAATCGCTTGGTGCAAATGATCGCAAAAACCTACCCACTGCGCATAATCGCGAACCTTACACCATTGTTGCCGATAAAGTCCGCAACCGAATAAAACACAAGCCAAAAACCAACCAACCGCCAACCACCATTTCACAAACGACCAAGCCCCCGATTAAAAATACCTACCACTTCACCGGCACGTTCACCCGTACGTAAAACCACGTAACGGTCAAACACACCTTGCGTCACCAAAATACCCAAATCCGGTTTAGCACGTACTTCGCCCATATCGGCGGCATGCACACTGGCAATCACCACCACGCCGCTGCGCACCGCCCGAGCCAACATAGCGGCATCGTCCACCGTTGCGATTTCATCGGTAATTATCACGTCCGGACGTAAACTGCGTAAGCCGTTTTCAAAACCAAACGCTTTCGTGCCACCCGTAATCACATCGCAATTTTGTCCCACGTCCAACTGTGGTTCGCCTTGGTAACATGCCGCCAATTCACCACGTTCATCTAATAATAGAGTGTTTAAGTGCGGATACTTTTGTCCAATCTGTCGGGCTAAATCACGCAACATTGTGGTCTTGCCAGCTCCGGGCGGTGCCACAATTAAAGTTGACAATGGACGTTCTAAACCAAACAAATACGGTACCAACGCATAGGCACAATTCTTTACCGCGTGTGGTACACGAATGCATAACGAACTGATATGTTTGACCGCCAACACCTGTCCGTGTTCCACAACCAATTCACCAGCAATGCCAATTCGTACACCACCACGAATCGTAATGAAACCTTTCACAATTTGGTCCAAGACCGCATAAATAGCGTACTCCGCTGCTTTATGTACAATGTTTTCCAAATCTTCGCACGTTACGTCCACACCTTGTAAAGGAAAATTGCGACCGTCAACACATGCCACCACCGGTGCATTGGCACGCAAACGTAACTCATAAATTTGTGCTAATGGTAAATGTTTCAAAGCTTGTTGAACTTGATCGGGTAAAATTGCACGCAGCGTATCCATACCCATGCATATGCACTTATACCGGAAATTCAACCCACGCGTGCGGTTCAATAATCACAACTTGTGGTGTTGTGCGTAAAACTTCGGCTAATTCATTGATAAAGGTTATTTGCCATTCAACCGGTACCGCCACCCGCCATTGCACAACGTCTTGATAAACTACTGCCAATGGTTTACCGTGCTTCGCCACTAATTGCCCGACCGCGGCTTGTTGTTCATAGGAACTGTCAAAAGTTAAAACCACACAATCACGCACCAAAATCGGTGTTACGGATGACAACACTTGCGTCGCCGCTTGACCGTACGCCCGTGCCAAACCACCAGTTCCTAATTTAATGCCACCAAAATAACGGTCCACCACAACCACCACGTTAGTCAAACCCGCGTTCTTAATGGCTTGTAAAATTGGCAATCCCGCCGTGCCGGACGGTTCACCGTTATCATTGGACTTTTGTCCATCCATCGTAATATATGCATAACAATGGTGCGTTGCATCGGCTAATGCCACCCGTTTAATAAAGTTTTGCGCTTCGGTAGAGGAATCAACACGCGTCGCAAACGCGACAAACCGCGATTTTTGTACTACCAAAGTTTGTTGCCATTCGCCCGCCGGCAAAGTTTGAAAATCGTTTGTCATAATCTGGTGGGCAATACAGGGTTCGAACCTGTGGCTTTCCGCACGTCAAGCGGATACTCTCCCGCTGAGTTAATTGCCCAATCGTTTAATTATAGCATGACCATCAACTTTTTCCAAGTCTTTTCTTTTAAACAAACAAATTCGTAATTATAAACCTTGAGATGTAGCCAAAATAACTTGTTGCAACATTTCCATATCATCAAGATTGTCAACCATGTACATTGGTTTAGCGTTAGGATATGGCACCACCGCCGTCAAATGAAACTGTTCATTGGTCGCGGTTCGTTTTACCAACAAGCGGTTATCGTAAATACCGCCAAATAATTTTCCTTGATAGTACAACAGAAATTCACCCATCATCGGGCGACAATCAATGCTACCCAGTAATCGTAATTGTTCTAAAATGTAATTTTTAAATTCTTTACTACTTGCCATAACTTACAGTTAGCATAACTGATTAACCACTGCGCCGCAAAGTAAATTTTACGCTTTAACATTTTGTTTCAACTTTTAATAACCTAAAACAGGCACTATGTGCCCACAAAAGGAGTACTAAAGAATTAACTATGGCAAATTATAATGTTTTAATTACCGACGGAAGCGGTTCAGAAAATATGCAATATGGCACTTATACCGTATCGGCAACGTATGCCCCGGGCTACGATTTAACGACCTTGGCACCGACCAGTTACACGGTTAACGCCACCAGTCAATCCGGAGCGTTTACTTTATCAGCGTCTGGCACTTTAACCGTTACGTTTAACGAAACAGGATCGGAAGGTGGCACACCAATCACGTCCGGTTCGGTAGTAATGACCGATGAAACTGGCGAAACCCAATATGGTTCAGTGGTTGAAGTTAATGAAAATGGCGTGGCAACATTTAATAATGTCCCTTATGGTTCGGCGCAAAATCCATACACGTTGTATTTCAAACAATTAACCAGTGACGAAAACCACAATCCGTACGAAGGCGTTTTCGCAGTTGGTATGGGTGACGAAACCCAAGCCGAATATGTAATCAATACGCTCAAATGTACGGAACAAAACTTTACCTTGACCGATGCCAATTATACCGGCATGCCAATCCAAAGCGCCAATTTAAATTTTGAAACAGAAGACTAAAAAGGAGCACGACATGTTTTGTAAATTTGTAATTTTAAAAATATTTTGTTCCCAAACACCATGCAAAATAACAGTTTTTTCTTGTAATGGGAAAATGCTAAAAACATGCACCGCTTGTTCCTGTTGTACACAACTTTGCGTTTGCACCTGCGGTTGCGCGCTAAAAGTTGTCGCTGAATACCAGTGTCAAACTTTGTGTGAAGTAATTAAGCTTTCGTGTTGTTGCTGCCAAAGTGTTTGCGCTAATTTTGTTTTCACACCATCATGCCCCATTTGTTTTACGCTATGCGATAAAACTTACGGCTTACCGGTGCCAAATGCAATTTTAAATTGCTCCGCAAACCAGTCCTAAACTAACGGCACACCACCCCAATGGTCTGGTTCACAGCCAAACCATTGAGTACATATCACACTAATAATTATTCATTTACAATCGGTTCGTTCAATCTATCAGCCACCACGTTATCAACCGCGGGTGTCTTTTTATTTTTAATAAACCCCATAATCAAGCCAACTACCGCACAAGTAATTGCAAACGATTCGCTCACTACACCAAAAATAGATTTGAAGTAAATATCATAAACAATGTAAATCACACTCACCAAAACACCTGACCAACGATATAAAACAACATTTTTTTGCCAACAAGTATAAGCATATGTCAAACCAGCAATTAATGGTAATAAATCAATTGGGCTTTGATAAGTGAAAATGGTTGCGACTATAATCAAAATCATTACCACAGTTAAAGACACCCAAGTACGTTTACCTCTTTTTTCTTCAATAAAAAACCAAAACGAACGCACCATCGCGACCAAATTAACAACCGCACCGGTATAAGCTCCTAACAAAACAAATGAAATGGTGTTTAACACCACACCAATTAATCCAAATATTAAAATGTTTTTTTTAGTTTTTAATAAAAATGTAAATGCATATAAACCAATCGCAATGATTACCAATATTTGTGATAACACATAATTAAAAGTCCCCATGAAAATACCAAAACCTCCTTAACCCCTTACCTAAATAAACTTCAATAATGATAACAAAAAAAGTGGCGGAAGGGACAGGATTTGAACCTGCGGTACCTTGCGGCACACCTGTTTTCGAGACAGGTACATTCGACCACTCTGACACCCTTCCGTGGATAAAGGCATTATAACATAAACAAATCTAAAATATCAAATTATATTTAAATTCACAGTGTAAAAAGTTATTTTGCCAAATAATCGGCAATCATCTTTGCACCATCGTTAGCACCAGCATGCAACGCATTGTTTAAGTATCCAGGCAATAAATCACCATCAATCCATCCTTGCACTAAAGCCCTAATTTTACGTGGATTTTCGCAACGCGCACCACAACGATTAGTAGTAATATACTGATAGTTTTTTGCTTCTTGCCCAGGAATATGTCCGGTAACAATCACGGCTGTACCACTACGCGTACCTTCTAACAACATATTCGGACCGGCTTTCGATAATAAAATATGCGCCCAATTTAACAAATCTGGCATATTGGACACAAAACCTAAAACTTGCACATTTTTAAGTTGTGGATTTTGTGCCTTTTCTTTGGTCAAAGCTTGTAACAATCTTTCATCACGTCCGCAAACAAAAGTAATTTCCGCGCACTCAATTTGCGCCAATTCACGCACATAAGCCAAATTCTTTTTTAAATTAATCGACGGATTAACCATTAAAATATGAACTTTATCTGCAACTATTTTGGGAGCCTTTGGTGGCACAATATCTTCGCGAATTGGGAAACCCGAAACTTGCAACTGTTCCGGCTTAAATCCCACCTTCAAATATTGTTGACACACAACTTCAGTTGGGACAAAAGACATTTGCGCACGACGGTCACGCCAAACTTTTGGCGGATTAACTAAATCAATTACCCCCACCACAAACGGAATATCTAAGTGATTTTTACGCAATAACCGTGAAACCGCCTTGGTAAACATGCTGTGCACCGAAATAATCACATCCGGTACAAATGCTTTAATTTCGGCCAACAATCCTTTCTTTACACGATGATAAATCCAACTGTGCATAATGTCCGGAAAGATTTGCGTAAAACCGTGTGCAATCTTCCAAGCAAACGGATTCTTGGTCGTCAACGGAATATAACAATTTTCCATTTTGACACCAAGCTTACCCATCAATGGAAAACAGTTCACTTGCTTAACAGTACAATCAAGTTCTTTCAAACGACGTTCCAACGCGTTGGCGGCAGACTTATGTCCCGTGCCGGTGCGTTCCGCCATTAAAATCATCACTTTTTTCATACTGCTTAATAGTAGCCCAAATCAAACTTTGCCGCAATCATTTTCCCGTCAGTTGCTGAAAAATCGTGGCTGGTAATTGTGTTTTGAAACTACGACACAAACTTTTTTGCAAGTTTGGACTTTGCAAACACGCGGAACACACATGCGCCCCGCGACCGTTTAATCGTTTGTCAGTTTGCACTAAAAACTCACCACCCACACGCACAACACGTGTCATTTGGTCAATCGGTTGCAATTTACGACAAACACAACAAATGCGTTCAATCGTCTGTTGCTTATTCGCCACCGAGTGTAAATTCCTCAATATAGGCCGCATCTTCGGCATTAGCTTTTTCTTCACTCTTAACGTCAATCTTCCAACCGGTCAATTTTGCCGCCAAACGTACGTTCATGCCCGCTTTACCAATCGCCAATGATAATTTATCATTCGGCACAACAACACGCGCACGTTTTTCTTCTTCATTCGCTTCAACACGCAACACAGTCGCCGGCGATAAAGCCGAAGCAATAAATTCCAACGGATCTTCACTCCATGGAATGATATCAACTTTTTCTGGACGAATTTCATCCAAGATGGCATTAATACGAGCACCCTTGGCACCCACACAAGCACCAATCGGGTCAATATTTGCAATCAACGAAGCCACCGCAATTTTGGTACGATAACCGGCTTCACGCGCCACCGCTTTAATTTCAATTTCGCCTTTTTCAATTTCTGGCACTTCTAATTCAAACAAAACTTTAACAAATTCTGGACGAGTACGGGTGACAAAAACGTCGTTTGTGTAGCCCATATCTTTAATTTTGGGAACATAAACTTTAACGAAATCACCAATTTTAAACGTTTGACCTGGGAAATTATTGCGTTCGTCAAGAATACCTTCCAAAGTGCTGCCGGGGATTTCCAAGAAATATTTGCCGCCTTCAAAACGATTAACTTTCGCGGTCACAATCTTATCTTCACGTGTTGACATTTCCTGTAACGCCGCGTTACGGTTACGTTCCTTAATTTTTTGGTTCAAAACTTGTTTCACCGCCACCGCTGCGACACGACCAAAATCTTTTGGATTTTCTTCTTGTTCCAAAACGTCACCAATCTTCGCGGTCTTTTTAATTTCGCGCGCTTCGGATAAAGTAATAAATTTATCATAATCAAACGGCACAAAGCCTTCTTCATCGCTGTCGAATTTTTCGTCTTCGTCGGCAACGACAGTTTTATAGCTATAAACACGAATCGTGTTACGTTCCGGATTCAAAGCCACACGTGCGTTCATGGCTTCTCCATGCGCTTTGCGGAAAGCTACCGATAAAGCTTCTTCTAAGTCCTTAATAATTTCGCTGACCTCCATGCCACGTTCGGTAGCCATCATGTTCAAAGCGACAAAAAAATCTTTTGATGTCATTTTAATCTCCTTTTATTATTCCCAATCCTTACCATCGATACCCTTGCTGCTGACCGATAAACTATAATTACCGCCCAACTCTTGGTCATTAGCATCGATAATTGGATCAATCAACCTTGTCACGGTTTCGCAATCAGTATGGTTAATACCACCTTCCTTGTCGATATAGAAACACAACTCACGGTTTTTCCAAGTCACCCGCAACAACTGGTAACCAGCTTCGGCAATGACTTTTTGGCATAAATCATAAAATTTGTTTTCCATTTACCGCTCCTTTGGGTCAAAAAAATGGACCTGTTTGGCCCACCTTTTTATATTAACACATTGTGAATTAAATTGCAACTGTTTTCGTGATTATTTACGCAAAGCAACGATTGCCGCCGAAATACCAGAAACCGCCGCGCCAATACCGAACAAATACACACCGACATTAGCAAAATATTCAACATTAGCTACCAATACGCTGCCGCCCAATGCACCGCAACCAATTAAGGTTAAAACCATGAATAACGCACCGCAAACTGCCGCCACAATACCGACTAAGAAAGTTGACCATTTAATGATTGGATGCTTGACAAAGAAGCGCACCACCAACAAAGCTAACATAACCACTAATAAGATTGTAGTGATAATCAACAAAATGCGTGCAACTTGCCAATTACCGATATCGTCAAAATCTTTCATATCGTTAATTGCATCAAACCAAGTTGATAAATTCCATTTTACTTCACTGGTATAACCACCAATGACAGTTGTGCTTTTTTGGTTAATAAAGTTACAAGCTAAGCCGATAAACGCCACCGCAGCGGTCACAGCACTAACCAAAGCGATCATCAAACTTACAAATTTGTTTTTGTTTCTTTTTGCCATG
>JAFZUF010000096.1 GCA_017618475.1 Clostridia bacterium | reverse complement strand
TGGCAAATACCGACGAAAGTTGTTACCCGATTTTTTTAGATTTTTACACCCAAATTTTGGAAATTCTTGGTTACCACATTGATATAACTTTGGAGCGTGCCAATTTAACACACAGCACCGCCAAAAAGTTAGTACAACAAACGATTGAAGCCTACCGCGGCTATGTCGATTACGAAATTAAATTTTGCGAAAAGTTATATCTTTAATCTTCTTTGCTTTGTGCCATAACATATTGAAAAGCTTGAAAAAAACCGTGCTTATTTCCCGTGTCAAAACGTTTGGCTTGGGTGGTGATAATATTTTTATGGGCAACTTGGTTTAACGCCGCCACAATGTCGTTTTCCAAAGTTTGGCAAAAACCACCGGGTAACAAATAACGCCCGACCGCCACCAAATTACTGGTTGGTTTGGCGGGCTTTTCGATAATTTGTCCGTCTTTGGTAATGATGCCGTAACGATGCGCATCCGCCCATGGCACTGGTGCCGTAATTACCGCCGGATTGCCATTTTTTTGATACGCATCCAACATTTCCGTTGTTGGATTGCTACCGAAAAAGACATCATCACAATATGCCAACACGAACGGTTCGTCGCCAACAAAACTGCCGGCATATTTCACACAATCGGCAACACCACGAGGCAACGGCACGCGCCGAAAATATAAATTCATGGCACCAAAAAAATTTGTATCTTTTTTAATCGGCACAGCATCTGGGGTTTCGGTAACACGCCGTGCCAAATAATCGTCGACTTCATAATTTTTATCCAAATAATTCATTAAACATTCCCGCCCGCGACCAATCAACAACAAAACGTCGGTAATTCCCGCATCTTGTAATTCTTGCAATATGTAATGAATGACGGGCTTATCACCCAATGGCAACATTTCTTTGGGCACGGCTTTGGTAATGGGTAAAAAACGCGTGGCATAACCGCCCGCGGTAATCACAGCCTTGGTAATTGTCTGCATGCTGTTATATATGCCAACAAAAAACACGGCGTGAACCGTGCTTTCCGTTAAATGTTATCTAAACTATACCACCTAATTATTTTTTAACCGCATCTTGAATTGCACTGGTAATTTGTGGTGCAATCAACATTAAAGCAATCAACACAACAATACCAATAATTGCGTAAATTAATTGTTGCTTCGCATTTTTACGTTTACCATCATCTTCCGCTGTAAAGAATTTAATGGCAAGGTAAATTGCAAAACCAATAATAACCGCGGTAATTACCCCTAACGCCGCCGAAATCACACTCTTAATCAAACTAACCATATCATTAAGGTTCTTAGAATCAATAGAAGTACTTACACCAGTATTACCAGTTGTTGGTGTGGTGGTAGTACCATCTTCCATTGGAAATAAACTCAACATTTTTTTCTCCTTTATAGTTAATTTTTAACTATTTTTAGTTTAGTATACACAAAAAATACTGTCAAACAATTTTTAGCACATTTTTAAAGACTTTTAAAACGCAAATAGCGGTATGTTTGATTAGCATAATACAAACGAATTGAATTATCGTCATGTACGAACATTATTGGGTTACCCGTATTTCCTGCCGGTTGGTATAAAACTGCAACTGGCAAAGTGGTACTATTTTCATCCGAACTACTACTATCCTCTGTATCGTCATTTGTGGTGTTAATAGCGGTATTAATTGTAGTAGTAGAACCATTTAATTTTACGATTGAAATCGTGGTTCCCGATTGTACGTAAGCCACGTCACCGATAACTGCCAAAACTTGATCGACGCTGGCAACCAATTTTTTTGCTTCGCCATTGTTATTATCCCAAATTACATGCGAATCCACAATTTCATAATGGTATAAGGCACTATCAACCAAACAGAAACCGTTAGCATAAACCGACACAGTTTGTGATGAAGTCAAACCTAAACCGTTGTCGTTAGTTTCCGGATCAGCATAAGTGTAACTATCCAAATTATGATTAGTGATCACGCACAAATCCTTTTCTACAAATGTTGCATTACTGGTCGCAATGGTAACCGAAAACACAAATTGTGCACTGGCGGTACCATACGGCGTTACCGCCAATGGTTTAAAGGTTGTACCTTTTTCCGCGGTACCAGAATCACCAATCAATTCGGATTTACCGTTATTAATACCACAACGGTACATTAAATTACCAAGCAAAGTTGAATTTTCATTCAAACTAGTTCGCGTTTTGGTGTAATAAACATAACTCATCACACCGCCATAAACTTGTGACAAAGATTCATTTTGTTTACCATATTGGGTCGCGGTTGGTAACACCACATTATCCACGTCCGTATCCAAAACTGTCACTTTTTTTGTTTTTATGTTGATTTTTTTTATACTGGGCTTGGCTTCTTCACTTTCATTATCAGTTTCCGCAACCAATAAATAAATATTATCTGTTGAATCTGCCCAGATCGTAAAATTAGACGTGGTTAAATCAGTGCTGTCAGTTGTGTAAATTAATGTGTGGTTATTACCATTTAAATCGACACGGAAAAAATCCAAATAATCGGACATTAAGTTACCGCGGTTATTGTAACGGTTATGAGGTGATGTATAAATTAAATATTTACCAAAAACCCACATAGCGGTTTTATCATGTCCCGCAATTTTGGGAACCACGGCTTCAACACCGTTGCCTTTCTTACCAATATTATCCCAATCATTTACACCCAATACAACAGTGTTATAATTCGCATCACCCTCTTGATATTCCTTTTCCTCGCCACTGTCTTCGTCAGTATAAACGTTGTTGTATTCATAATCCAAAATTGGCAAGTTATCATCCCCAATTTTCACACGGAAAATACCTGCATCTGGCATGGTACTACTTGCATAATATTCGTTGTCGCCATATTTAATATCCGCGGTTTTAACAGTATCACCAACAAAATATAAATAATTGTCAATCATGACCGATGCGGTACCATTGCCCGAAACATAGTTCGCCGTCGGCACTTCGGTAATACCCGAACTGAATTTCGGTTTTAAATTGGCGACGACCGCCCATATAATCCCCGCCGCCGCAATCATGACAGCCAAGGCAATTAAACAAACTTTTTTGGTAAAGAATTTAGCCATATCGATTAGTATAACAATTATCGACCAAGAAAGCAAATTTTATTTATTTTAATCACAACTACAACGCAAACCAACAAACTTATTTTTTGTAATGTCATCAATACGATAAGAATCTTTAATTTTACTAATAGTTTTCTTTTTTAAGTTTATATCAGCAGAATTAGATAAAAAATCATAAACTACTTTCGGATAACAAATTGCAATAGTTGCCAACAACCACGCTTGCCCCATACTAACCATATAATCTTC
>JAFZUF010000095.1 GCA_017618475.1 Clostridia bacterium | reverse complement strand
CTTTGAGACCAGTAATCTATTAATCTTGGAAATGATGGTAAGCGGTATCCCCGGATTTATGTTGGCACTAGAGCGGAATAGTCAGCAGATCAAAGGAAAGTTTATGTTTAATATTATTAAAACATCACTTTCTGCCGCAGCGGTTGCTGTATTGTTTGTCAGTGCCTTATTATTCTTTAGATTCTTTGATATTTTAGATTTACAAGATCCTAATATTTTCCGCACAATGGCGATATATGCCGTATTAACTGTCGGGTTTGCCATGTTGTTCCGCATGATTAAACCAATTAATATCTTCCGTGGTATTATGTTTGTGACCGTGGTAACGCTTTCGGTCTTAGCAATTATTTATTTTCCAAATTGGTTTGGCATGGAAAAATTAATTAACGAAGTTCATTATCTAATGGTTATGTTAATGGCCTTTATGGGTTACGCATTAATTGCCTTGTTTGATGGCATGTTGTCACAGATTAAGCTTTCTTCAACAGATAAAAAAGCGTAAAAATGTTTTACAAGATGATAAAAAATCGTTAAAATAAATTGGGGTAAAATATATGAGTTACGAATTAGAAACAGCTGTAGAATTGAAAACCACAAAACAGGTGGAAAACGTTTTTGGTGATTTGCCGGTTGTAAACATCAAAGTTGTGGGTGTTGGTGGTGGCGGTTGCAATAGTGTGAACCGTATGCTGGAAAACGGTGTTAATTTACCAGGTGTTGAATTTATTGCAATCAATACTGATAAAAATGCGTTATCGGTTAATTTGGCTCCGCAAAAATTATGTATTGGTCAAAAAACCACTAAAGGTTTTGGAGCAGGAACTCGCCCTGAAATTGGACAGAAAGCGGCTCAAGAAAGTACCGAAGAAATTCGCGCTGCGATTGAAGGTGCTGATTTATTGTTTATTACTGCCGGTATGGGTGGTGGTACTGGAACAGGTGCTGCGCCTGTCGTTGCCGCGATTGCGAAAGATATGGGTATTTTGACGGTTGCCGTCGTAACGAAACCATTTAACTTTGAAGGCAAACACCGTATGCTTAATGCTGAAATTGGAATTGAGAATTTGTCTAAATTCGTTGATGCATATGTAGTTGTGCCAAACCAAAAATTGGTTGAACATTCATCAATTAAAACTACTTTCTTGGAAGCATTCCGCATGGCTGATGAAGCGTTACGTCAAGCCGTGATTGGGTTATCAGAGGGTATTGTAAAACCAATTTTGGTTAACGTTGATTTTGCTGATGTACAAGTTGTTTTGGGTAACGCCGGTTTAGCCCATATGGGTGTTGGCCGCGCGCAAGGTCAAAATCGTATTTTGGATGCAATTAAACAAGCAGTTGCTAGCCCATTAATTGAAACCAGTATTAGTGGTGCAACCCGTATGATTATGTGTATTAAAGGTAATACTTCTTTGCCATTGTCTGAAGTTACCAGTTATGTTACCATGGCGCATAATTTAGTTAATGAAAATTGTAACATTAAATGGAGTGTTGACCTTGATGATAAATATGGTGACGTGGTTGAAGTATTAATTGTCGCTTCAGGTTTCTCGCCAAATCAAGCTGAAACGCGCGAAGATGTTAACAATATGACGGTTGCTGATTTACCGCAACCAGAACAGCCTGTTCAACAAGAGCAACCTGAACGTAAACGCCCACGTTTCTTTGAACATTTCAGAAACTTTAAAAAGTAATCGTTGACTTTGAATTATTAATTTTGCTATAATAACAGCATTATCGCTGTGTTTTGATTGAAATATTTTTACACGGCCTTAATAATAAAAGGAGGATGTCACAGAAAATGACACAAATTGAAATCGCCGAAAT
>JAFZUF010000094.1 GCA_017618475.1 Clostridia bacterium | reverse complement strand
ATAATAATAAAAAAAATGAAAAAGACTATCGAGAAAAAGAAGCCGACGTTTGGTTATGCGCATTTCATAACGAGGAAGATGATGTGGTGAAAATTTTTACAGATATTTGGGATTACATTGCCGTTAATGAAGCAAACCGCTATTTTTCAAAGAATTTTAGCGGGAAAAGAAGCATTGCCGGTTATTTTAATCCATCAAGTTATATCGGCAAGCCAAAAACAATACAAAAAAAACATTTAATCTGTAAACGTGACGAAGATGAACTTGCTTATATTGAGGCTGTAAAAAAGTATGATGAAGCCTTTGGTAAAAAGGAAGTTTTGGGAGATACTTTAGCTTATGTTAAAGTTATGGAACAAGCTAGTTCAGAAATGAAATATATGTGATATTGATAAATAGTTAGGGTAGTAGCAAAATTAAAACATAAAAAAACCGCAGCAGAGCTACGGTTTTTTTTAGTTCATGCGTCCATTATTTAGCTGCAGGAGCTTTAGGAGCCGCTTTTTTTGCAGGAGCCTTTGGAGCTGCTGCTTTGGCTTTTGGTGCTTCAGCTTTAACTGGAGCGGTTTTTGCTACTGGAGCTGCTGCTGGTTGAACTTTTGCTTGAGCCGGAACCATTTCGGCTTCAATGAAACGAGTTACGCCTTTGATTAACGGATGCAAACCGAAAACAAAGATTGGAACCCATAATTGATATAACGACGCGATTGCACGATTACCGAAAATCAAAATGAGATTCGAATCATTGCAACTTGCTACGATCATCAATACCATCAACAAAACAGTGATTAAACCACCAACACTCATATAAAGAATGTTAACGATTTTTTTGCTGTTTTGCATAGTTTTCATTATCGTAACGCCAACCATACCGAAGAAATAAACAATGGTTGAAACAATTAATGCAACTTTATAAAAGTTGTTTAACCAACCAATTGCGGTAAAGGCATAGTCACTTGGAATATTTACCCATGCAATAACTGCAATCACTCCGCCGATGAAGTATAGGAACGCCAGTGAAAGTCGCGACCAGTTCTTTGAAATAAAATCCATGACTGTTTCTCCTTTTAATTTGGGCGCATCCCAAAAAATTTTTACATTACGTAAATCTATGTTTAGTATACCGACTTTCCCCTGTTTTAACAAATCATTTTTGTTTTCTGGGTATAAAATTATTAACCATATTTATGGAGGGTATGTTATAATGAATTTGATGAGTGAGTCAAATTTAGTATTCCCAGATTTTAATCATAGTATTGTTAATTTGGCGGCATCGATGGCGCAGTTTTTGGGAAGTCCGGTTTATCATCCTATTTTGCCATGTTTGACGGAAAAATTAAAGCCAACATATCAACACGTAGTGTATATGGTGGTTGATGCAATGGGTGCAAGTATTTTGGAAAAAAATTTACCCGCGGATAGTTTTTTACGTACACATCAAATTGACACCGTAACTTCGGTTTTTCCGTCGACAACTGCCGCGGCGACAACATCTTTACTTAGTGGTTTAACACCCGCCGAACATGGTTGGTTTGCGTGGTCGGTTGATTTTGATGGAGAAGTGATTGAATTATTCCGCAACCGCAATTATTATACCAAGGAATTTTTGGCCGATAAAAATTTTGTCAGCCGTCATTTGCCTTATGCCAGAATTTATGAACAGACCAACGGTGACCGTGAAATTTATACTTGTTTTCCAAATATTGCTAGCGAAATTCGTTCACCTCATGATATTCGCTTCAATAGTTTAGGACATATGTTTCGTCGTTTACACAAAATTTGTGCCATGCCAGAAAAAAATTTTGTTTATACGTATTATCCTAATTTAGATAGTACCATGCATACTTACGGGACAACTGCGTGGCACAGTCGTCATTTATTAAAAAAAATTGAACGTGGTTTAAAGCATTTTGCAAAAAAACACCCAGACACTTTGTTTGTGGTTACTGCTGATCATGGTCAAAATGATGTCAAGGGTTTTTCATATATTTGTGATGATGCCGCAATTCAAGATTGTTTGTTGCATCCGGTTTCTTTGGATCCGCGTGGTGTATGTTTTAAAATTAAACCGGGTAAAGATGCGGATTTTAAGGCAGCGTTCAAAAAATACGAAAAAGATTTTACTTTATTTGCCAGTAAAGATTTAATACAAAAAGGTGTTTTCGGTGATTTTAAAATGCACCCAGAATATAGCAAGTATTTGGGCGATTATATTGCAGTTGGTGGAGAAACTAATCACTTTATTGTTTTTCAGCAAGGGGACCAATACCGTGGCAAAAATATAAAACGCTTATATCATGGTGAACATACCGGTATGACTGCGGATGAAATGTATGTGCCTTTGATTGTGGTAGGAAATTAATTATGCCAGAATTACCTGAAGTTGAAACAGTGCGTACGGTTTTAAAACCTCTTGTCGTGGGGCAGACGGTTACCAAGGTAACAGTAAATTTGCCTAAGGTTGTGGCAAACATGACCCCGGCGTTATTTATCCAAAAAATGGTGGGACAGACAATCATAAATTTTTCTCGCCGGGGGAAATTTTTAACTTTGCATCTAAAATCAGGTGATTTTGTGGTTTTACATTTGCGAATGACCGGTACTTTGACGGTGGAAAATCCTATAACTCCGTATGAAAAACACACAAATTTAATTTTGGAATTATCAAGCGGTCAAGAGTTGCGTTTCGTTGATTCGCGAGGTTTTGGCCATTGGTGGTATTTTGCTGCCGGTGAAAGTGATACTAGCGGACAAGAAAATCTTGGTATTGAACCGCCAATGGTAACGCTTGATTATTTGCAAAAGAAAATTGCAACAAGAAGTACTGCGTTAAAAACATTACTATTAGACCAACATATTGTTGCAGGTATTGGAAACATATATGCCGATGAAATTTGTTATCGGTCAAAAATTCGTCCAACACGACGGGGTAACAGTTTAACCACCGCGGAATTAAAAAAATTGTGCGAACAAATTCCCGCGGTAATTAAGGAATTTATTCAATTTCACCATGTACCATTCTCGGTTTATGCTGCATCTAAGGGTACCAGTTATCGTAACGATGCTAATTTAGCGGTTTACGGACGCGCGGGACTTCCATGTCAAAATTGTGGTCAGTCATTGGTTGGTACGCGTATTGCACAACGTAGTTCGGTTTATTGTGCACATTGCCAAAAATAATCCACAAACAAGGTTTGATGAAAGTTCCTGATGAACCTATGCATTTTTATGCATGATTTTGTTGTAAAGATTTTTAAAGAATGATGGCTTTTTGGCAACTTCTTCGGTGATATTTTGGAAAAAGGCTAAACCAACGCAACCGGGACCACCATGTGCACCAACGATTGGTCCAATTTCGCGTTTTTCGGCAAATTCAAATGGAAAAATTTGTTTAAAGTCTTCGGCTTTTTCACTGGCATGTACATGTCCGTAATAAACTGGCATAGTCAAGTCAATACTTTGTGTAAAACGTTGAATTTGTTTTTTTGCCGCATTATAACCAATGCCTTTACTAACCATTTGTAATTTTTTATCGACTACGCTGATAATTGGCTTGATATGTAAAGCCTCAGCCATTAAACCTTTAACAAAACTAATACGGCCACCTTTAACCAAATATTTGGTTGTATCCGCGATGAAATAAATTTTGGCGCGTTCACGTAATTCTTCCATCGCTTGTTTAAGTTCATTTAAAGTTGCGCCGTTTTGAATTAATTTGTGGGCTTCCATCACTAACGCGTAATAAGCTAAAGTGAAAGTTCGGGAATCAAAAATTACCACACGTGATTGGTCTAAATCTTTGGTTGCTTGTGTTAAACTGTTGAAAGTACCAGATAAACCACTGGAAACCGCCATAACAAATACTTCGTCGCCCGCCGCTAAAATCGGTTGGATTACTTCCAGATAGTCGTTAGTATTAATTTGCATTGTTTTTGGCATGCTTTTTAATTTTGGCAACATTTCATAAAAAGTGTCGTTGTCCAAATTTTTACCGGCCAAGTATTCTTTATCGTCCATCATAATGCGCATCGGCATCGCAATAATTCCCAGTTTTTCAGCTTCTGCCACACCCATTTCACAGGTACAGTCAACAATTAACTTAATCATATTCTATGATATCATTATCTTTGTAAAAAATGCTAATATTTTTATGAAAGTTTTTGCTTAAAGCATCTTGTACGTTAGTTTTGCCAGTGCATGTTTAACCGCCAAATTATTATTTGAAAATTTTTTTAT
>JAFZUF010000093.1 GCA_017618475.1 Clostridia bacterium | reverse complement strand
TTTCACTGCTTTGGTGGAAGTTGCCAAGAAAAATTTGGCATAAATGATGGAAATAACTTCGAAAATTTTGAAGAAGCTTCTGACGAAAAAGTATCGTCAGGAGTTTTCTTTGTGTATTTTAGAAGGTGAAAAAATTATTGAAGACCACATGGATTTGGTGGTTAAGATTTTTCCTGAAGATACTTTAAAAAATTTAGAAAATTACCATGGACGTGTAGCTGTTGCACGAATTCCTAAGCCGACCGAACCAACTAAGCCCTTTTTGGTGCTTGACCGCGTGCAAGATCCGGGTAATATGGGAACCTTATTGCGTACGGCAGTGGCCTTTGGTTTTAAAACAATTTATACAATTGATTGTGTGGATCCTTATTCGCCAAAAGTGATTCGCGCCAGCAGTGGCATGGGATTACGATTAAATATTATTGATATAGATTATGCACATTTACCAAGTAATACTTTATATTATTTAGCAGATTTACATGGTGAACGACCCACACCTATTAAAGATAAAAATTTCGGAATTGTATTAGGAAACGAAGGTCAGGGTATTAATCCAATTTTTTACCAAATGCCACATCAAGTTGTAACTATTCCTATGAGCGCAGATTGTGAATCTTTAAACGTATCAGTTGCAGGCGGCATCATCATGTGTTATACTCATTTCTATGAGTGGACATAATAAATGGAGTAAAATACACCGCAAAAAAGGAATTGCGGATGCAGAGCGCAGTAATATTTACACTAAATTAGGTAAAGAAATTATTGTTGCAGTTAAACTTGGTGGTAGTGGAGATCCTGAACACAATAGTAAATTAAAGGAAGTTATTGCGAAAGCAAAGAGTAATAACATGCCAAACGATAACATTAAGCGTGCAATTGCCAAAGGTTTAGGCGATGGCAATGACAGCAACTATGATGCGATGGTTTATGAGGGTTATGGACCGGCTGGTGTTGCGGTTATCGTTGAGGCGTTAACTAATAACAAAAATCGTACAGCTGGTGACGTGCGTTCTTATTTTGATAAATCTGGTGGTGCGTTAGGTGTTTCTGGCTCGGTATCATTTTTATTTAATCGTTTAGGTGTAATTAACATTGCTAATCAAACCGAAGATAAATTATTAGAAATTTTGCTTGATAGTCCGATTGAAGATATGACTACCGAAGACGGAATTGTCACGATTACCACTAAACCGGAAAATTTCAATGCGGTTTTAAATGTTTTGGAACAAAACAAAATTCAAACAGAAAGTGCGGAAGTTGCATGGGTACCTTTGTCAACAGTGGCTGTTCCAGATGATAAAGTGGCTAACTTTGAAAGATTAATTGAAACACTGGAAAGTAACGACGACGTACAAGCGGTTTATCATAATGCCGAATAAAATTATTATGGGAATTGACCCCGGCTTTGGAATTATGGGCTGGGGTGTTATTCGTTTGGCGGGCGAAGAAGTCAGCTTAATTGACTATGGTGCAATTGAAACGGATAAAGAACAAGAGTTAGGTAAGCGCTTGTGTCAAATTAATGAAGATTTGGCACGTTTATTTGATGAATACAAGCCCGATGATATTGCGATTGAAGAATTGTTTTTTGCCGCTAATGTGACAACTGGCTTAAAGGTTGCGGCCGCGCGGGGTATCGCATTAATGCGGGCAACTTATTATCATGGTACGGTTTACAATTACAAGCCGAACCAAATTAAAATTGCAATGACCGGTGGTTGCAAAGCTAAGAAAAAAGAAATGCAAGCTGCTGTAGGGAAAATTTTAAATCAAGAACAAAAAATTAAACCTGACGATGCCGCCGATGCGTTGTCCGTTGCTTTAACGCATGCGTTTACTCTATGCGAAGGTCTTTCCCGTTGAAAATAATGATTGCGGTTCGGTTCTTGTCGTAAAGACGACCCAGGATACGATCTTCGTAACGTGTGGAAACTTGATCTTTCGATAGGTTGGTCGTAATTAACATAGGAAGATTATTGCTGTAGCGTTCATTAATGACAGTGTGTAGCATTTCATCACTGTTTTTTATGGTCGGTTCGGCACCAAGGTC
>JAFZUF010000092.1 GCA_017618475.1 Clostridia bacterium | reverse complement strand
TAATGTTTTTGTTCTCTTCCATAATTTCTCCTTAAAAGACTTTCCAGCCTGACAAATTGCCATTAACCAATAGATAGTGCAATAAGCCGAATAAAACCCAAATGGCCAACAGTGCGATACCGAACAATACGACAATGCCTAAAACAATGCCGGTGGCTTTCGCAACTTGTTTGAACGTTGGCCAATGAACTTTTTTCAATTCGCTGAAAACACTGACCAAACTGCGCCATAACCAACGGAAGAAACGTACCAAAAAGAATGGTTTTTTCTCTTTGTCTTTCTTGTCCTTGTTTTTATTTTTGTCTTGTGCATTCTTGGCTTGTTGTTTACGCAATAGTTTTTCTTGCTTTGCACGTTCTTTTTCCGCTTGACGGAATTCCTTTGGTGTCATAATGACTGTCGTCGGGGTGGTTGTGTTTTCCGCGGGTTGATTCGTTACGGCCGTAGCATTGTCGTTGGCAACGGTTTCGTTCGCAACGTCAGCGGCAGCCGGCTTGTTATTGGCGCGGTTGTATTGCTTTTGTGCGTGCCTGCGTTTTGATTTTGAACCCATGCAGCCTCCTTATTTACTTTCTTTGTGTTCCGTGTGTTTGCGGCAGAAACGGCAATATTTTGTTAACGTTTTACGTTCAGGATCGTTCTTTTTGTTCTTCTCCGTATCGTAGTTACGTTGATTGCATTCGGTGCAAACTAACACCATTGGAACGCGGTTACCTTTTTTGTTTGCCATATTTTTTCTCTCCTTAAAAAAAAAGACACCTTGTCGGCGGTCTTTAATCTTATATAATAATATATCCAACCCCCTTGATTGTCAAGCGGTAATGTGTTAAAATGCCTGCGATGGAAGAACAAGTTATTCAATTTATTAATGCGCATAAAATGATCGTGTCTGGCGACCGCGTGGGTGTGGCGGTGTCTGGTGGTGAAGACAGTATGGCTTTGTTGACCATTTTAAAAAACCTGTCGGAAAAAATGCGCTTTGAAGTGGTGGCGGTGCACATTAATCACAACATTCGTCGCAGTGCGAATGCCGACGCGCGCTTTGTGAAAAAGTTTTGTGATGAGCATTTTATTCAGTTCGTGAAGTATAGCGTGAACGTGCCAGAATATTCAGCAGAAAATAAAGTTAGTATGGAAACTGCGGCACGTGTTTTGCGTTATGAATGTTTTGACAATGCAATTAAAAAATATAAATTGACCAAAATGGCGATTGCGCACCATTTGAACGACCAAGCTGAAACCGTGTTGATGCACTTGTTCCGTGGTTGTGGCTTAGATGGTGCTTCTGGTATGGCGCCGGTGCGCGGTGTTTACATTCGTCCGTTCTTGGAAACGAAGAAATCGGACATTATTGCGTATGATTATCGTAACAGTATTCCTCACGTAATTGATGATACGAACGAAGATAACAGTTACCGTCGTAATTACGTCCGTAACATGATTATGCCATTGATTACCAAGGAATGGCGGGCGGCACCGGAAAATTTGGCTTCCTTTGCGAAGATTGCCGCACGCGACAGTAAATACATTACCGACCAATGTGATATGAATGGTATCGTGCGTGATGGTAATGTTGTGCGTATTCCGTTAAACCGTTTTTATATGCCAGAAGCAATTATTACACGTGTGCTTTATCATGGTTTAGAATTGTTGGGTTTACGTGCGGATGTGGAAATTAAGCACATTAACGCGATTATGACTTTAAGCGAAGACGGTTTGAACGGCGAAAAAGTTTCTTTGCCGCACAATGCTTATGCGGTCAAGGAATATGAATATATCAGCTTAGTTCGTCGTGAAAATCGACCTGAAGCCAAAGAATACAGTTTCAAGGTAGGTAAGACATTGGTGGAAGGTTTTGGTGTGATTACGGTCACTAAAACAATTAGTTACAAATTGGCAATTCAACGTGGACTATTGGTTGTTGACGCAAAGAAATTACCGAAGAAAGCGAAATGGCGTTTCCGTTTGGACGGCGATATGTTTGAAAAGTTTGGTGGTGGCACTAAGAAATTAAATTCCTATTTTACGGATAAAAAGATACCGGCTCGTTTGCGTCCGACCACACCAGTGTTGGCATTAGACCACGAAATTTATTGTGTTGGCGGTGTTGCTATCAGTGAAAAGGTTAAAACCGACATGGATACGATTGACGCGTACGTGTTGGAATTTACACGACAATAATTATTTTTGTAAAAATAAAATTTAGCCCGGCGGTTGTCGGGCTTTTTTATTGTAAGTAAATAAATTTTTTCCTACATTGTTTCCCCTTTATTTTTGACTATTTACTAAAAAAGGTATTGACAACTAGGGGG
>JAFZUF010000091.1 GCA_017618475.1 Clostridia bacterium | reverse complement strand
CGATGGAACTCATCTAACACAATATTATCTACACGTAAGTTAGCCAAGGCTTGTTTTGATAAGCTGGCAAGATTGTCATAGATCATACATTCCAGATTGGGAAAATCCTTAATGCTTAAATTTTGCGAATGCATATGTCTTTCTAATTGGTCAAGAATTTCATAAGTCGGAGCTAAAAATAAACATTTTTTATCACGGTTATCATACAACCATTGCAAAGAAATAAAAGACTTACCAGTTCCGGTTGCGTGAATAATAGCAACTCTGTCTTCACGTTGAAACATAGTTTGAATTTTGTCATAAGCTTCTTTGTTATGTTGATATAGCTCCATTTGTTACATGTTAATATAATAATCGAAAATTTTCAAGATAGTTGACGAAATTTACCAACCAAATTTTCAGCAATAATATTACTTATTATCACAAAAAAAACACCCAGACTATTTAAAACCTAGATGTTCAATTTAGTTTACGATTGGCGGAGAGACTGGGGTTCGAACCCAGGCCACCTGTTACAGTGCTACTCCCTTAGCAGGGGAGCCCCTTAACCACTTGGGTATCTCTCCAAACAAAACCAGTTTAGGTGGTAAATCTGGTTTTGTCAAGTTATGTTCGCCGTAAATTTCAGGACACGTTTAGGCGTGTTCAACCATACTTGGATTGAAATGCGGATCGGCGGGTAAACCCAATAGATCACAAATCGTCGCCGCTAAATTGGTTAAACCATAAACACCATTTTCCGTGTTTACCAATTTAACATCGGGCGTACCAAACGGACAAATCGCAATCGGCACTAAGTTGTTGGTGTTCGAAGTTTTAACTTTACCGTTTTCGTCGGTCATTTCTTCTGCGTTACCATGGTCGGCGGTAATAATTAAATTAACTTTGTTTTTTTGGCAAACGTCGTACAAACGTCCCACGCATTCGTCCACGGTTTGGCAAGCCGTCACCGCCGCGTCAAAGTTGCCGGTGTGCCCCACCATGTCAGGGTTTGGTAAATTGCATTTTAAGAAATCAAATTCGCCGCTTTCAATGTTCTCAATTAATTTGTCGGTAATTTCCACCGCTTTCATTTTCGGTGCTTTGTCGTACAAGTTGTTTAATTTATCACTGGGAATTTCCAACCATGTTTCCAATTCAGAATCGAGTGGCGCGCTCTTGTTACCGTTGAAGAAATAAGTCATGTGACCAAACTTAACAGTTTCGGTAACCGTATATTGGCGTACACCGTGTTCGCATAACCACGCAGTCAAAGTGTGATTAATCACCGGCGGTTCGCACAAATAATGTGCCGGCAAGTTCATTTCGGCATCATATTGCAAAATACCGGCAAAATAACAATCTTTAATTTTTGCGCGTTGTTCTTGAGAAATATAATCACCGTTATCAAACATGCGTGCAGTTTCCACGGCACGGTCGCCACGGTAATTCAACAACAAAATCGCTTCCCCATTCTTAATTAAATTGTCTGGGTCAATAATCGCGGGTGGCACTTGTTCATCGGATAAGTTCGGGTTGGCTTGATAAAATTCATCTAAGTATTTGTGCCAATCTCTGACTACTGGTGCTTTACCTTCCACGCAAACTTCAAAAGCCTTGGTCAGCATTTCGGTTTGGGCTTGGTAACGATCCATAAAGATTTGACCACGACCACCAATCACGGTCAAGTTTGGAACTTGCGCCAAGAATTCGGCCGCCGAACGCGGACTGACGTCACGACCGTCCGTAATCGCAATCACGCTGAACGGCAAATTTTGTTGTTTGCATTGGTCAATCACTTTGAACAAATGTTCAATGTTACTATGCACACGACCATTGCTGCATAAGATAATAATGTTTAATTTGGGATAGGTGCTGATTTTTTGCCAGACCGCAGACTTGAAAATTTGTCCGCTGGCAAACGCATCGTTTAACAACGACAAGCCTTGCTTAATCGTAACGCCCGCCCCCATCGCGTTATGCCCAACTTCGCTGTTGCCAGCATCTTTCGCGCTATCAAGACCAACTTCGTGACCACTGGCTTTAATCAAAGTGGTCAAATGTTGGTTGCGCGCCTTGGTTAAATTCGGCATGCCCGCCGCCACCACCGCGTTACCGCTTTCGCGCGCACTGTAACCCAAACCGTCCATCACACATAAAACGGTTGGTTGAATTTTTTGTTGGTTATTTGTTTTTGTCATAATTAATCACCCCATAAAATGAATCTACGTTTAACGCCGAACCGACAAAGAAAATACCATCCAATTCGGATAACGCCATATAACTTTTTACGTTAGACGGTGTAATTTGTCCACCATACAAAACTGGTAAACTGGCATCTAATGGATTACCTTTCAATTCAACCAAACAATCACGAATATGTTTACAAACCATGTTAACATAATCTGGCTTCGGTAAAATACCGCGTTGCGTGACCCAGATTGGACGGTAACACACCACCATGTTATTAATGTTTGCTACACCACGTAAAGCACCCTGAATTTGACGTTTAATTACTTCCAAAGTTAAATTGTTTTGGTTTTCTGACCAAGTTTCACTTAAGCACAATACCGGCGTAATACCGTATTTTTGTAATAACTGAATTTTTTTATGCACAAT
>JAFZUF010000090.1 GCA_017618475.1 Clostridia bacterium | reverse complement strand
CGTTCGGGGTACGCGATTGAATACACTTGTATCAACCCGCTAGAATTGTTACCAACCTTGCGCATCAAAAAATACCAAGGCTTGTATTGTGCGGGACAAATCAACGGCACCAGCGGTTACGAAGAAGCGGCTGCCCAAGGTTTGGTGGCGGGAATTAATGCCGCGCGCGAAATAGACAACTTACCACCAATGGTTTTGTCACGCACCAATTCGTACATTGGCGTTTTGATTGACGACCTGACCACAGAAGGCACGTTGGAACCTTACCGCATGTTCACCGCCCGCGCCGAATATCGTTTACTTTTGCGCCAAGATAATGCCGACGAACGCTTAACACCCATCGGCCGTGAAATCGGTTTGGTCGACGACCACCGCTACCAAGTCTTCACCACCAAACAAGAACACTTGGCAAAAATTCGCGCGATGATTACACCCAAAATTCGCCAAGAAGTTGCCAAGCAAGAACACACTTTGGCGGACTTTATCCATGACGAACCCGCCGACCTTTTGGACCAAATTACGACCGAAATTAAATACGCCGGCTACATTAACCGTGAACAATCCGCAATTGCCGAAATCAAACGCCAAGAAGCCACCATGCTTTCGCCCGACATGAACTACAACGAAGTTACTGGTTTACGCCGCGAATCACAAATCAAACTCAACCAAATCAAACCATTAAGCGTTGGTCAAGCCGCCCGCATCTCGGGTGTTACTCCCGCCGACATTACGGTTTTATTAATCCATTTGCGCAAACAAAATTGACACAAAAAAAGGACGCCGCGGAGCGTCCTTTTTGATTTGTTTACAATTCTTTCAAGCGTTGGGTTAATAAGTTCTTGGTGGTACCCGCTTTCATTTTAGAAACGAAGTCAAACAACAAAATGGTTTGTTTGTGGTTCAAGGTCGCTTTCTTGGTGCCGGTCTTACCCATTGATAACGTAAATACAGCATCAACCACCGCTTTCATGCGTTCCGCAAAATCACCGGTCGGGTTGTTTTTAACCATTTTCAAAATGTCTTCCGCTTCATTAATTTTGGAAGCCACAATTAACGATGCCAAAAATTGCAAGTTCGCACCACTGCAACTTTCTTCACTGGCGCCGTAAATCAATTTTTGCAATGCCGCGTTAGTAAGTACCGCCGCACGCAATTTGCTTTCGGAAACTTTTTCCAAAATTTCAAAAATATCTTCGCCGTTAAAAGCGTTGATATCTTTCAACATTTTGTATTCCCACAGATCGACCGCCACGTTAAAATCAATGGCCGCCAATTCCTTAATGGCCAATGCGCCACCTTGATTACCAAGTTCGACAACTAAATCATATTTGCGAATTTCTTTATTGTTCATAATATTTTATTATAAACAATTTTTATTTTTCTTGCAAGAGTTTCAAGTAATCTTGCGGATTCGCCACCGCCAAATAAAGGTACAAACGCGGGCCAGCATCACGACCAAACAACATGTTATAGAAAATCTTAAAATAGGTTTGTTGGCGTTGTTGGTTTTCTTTTTTTGTCAAGTTTGCATCATTAATGATTTGGTACAAGAAAGATTGGATTTCTTGTTCGGTGTGGGTGGTTGCCAAGAATTCCGCTAATTGTTTCAAAACACCTTTTTGTTCATCGTTCAAAGTTTGATAGTACGCGCGGTTAAATTCTGGCAACAATTTATAGATGCGCTCCGGTTGATAATTTTCTAACCAAAATTTCACATTGGTAAAACGTGTTGCAAAGTTACCTAAAGCGGTAATGCCGGCTTGTTTCAACATTTTCAAGGTTAATGCTTGGTTAAAACCGGTTAAAGGCGCCACGGTGGCAAGTGTACTGAAATTAACACGACCGCCTTGACTACCCGGCATCAAGCACAAATCATAAACTGCACGGTCGTATTCCGGTAAACTTTCGTCATGTGCCAAATATTTTTCCAAGTTGCGATCAAATTCCATATAGTGACGAATAATCGTATCGTCATAGCCAAAATCAAACGCATCGCCAACCGGGTATTTCGCATACAAGTAACGTAAAATTTCGGGTTCATACACTTGCAATAATTGGTTCGGCGTAATATTGATACCGGTACTGCTGTGCATGTTGCCGACGCCACGAATACCCACCCACGCGTAGCACGTCGAAACCGGGGGTTCAATCCCAAAAATTTCCCGCGCAATACGGGAACTGACGTCGTAACTGCCGCCTTCACTGTGGTGATCAATGCCCGCCGCCTCAAAGCAAATGTTTTCGGCTTTCCAGCGCATCGGCCAATCCACCTTCCAAACCAATTTAATGTTGTTCGCGGTCTTCACGTCCACGTGGTCTTCGTGTTCACAACGGCACTTGTAAGTCAATACATCGGTCTTTTCATCAAAACCAATTACCGTAGTATCATCTTTACGACATTTAGGACAATAAACATTCACCGGATAATAATTTTCGCGTTCGCCTTCGTCACCATCTTGAGTCTTAAACGACATAATAATATCATAAATTTGTTTACGTTTTTTAATAGCTTCGGCGATGGCTTTACCATAACGACCACTGCGATATTCATCCGCTTGGTAAATCATTTGTACGGGAATTTCATTCATACCCAATTTTTGTAAGGCGCCTTCAAATTCGCGTTCAAAATATTTCGCACTACTTTCGCCTTGGCTATATGGTGATGGAACTTCCACATATGGTTTACCAACATGTTCTGCCCATTCTGCCGGAAAGTTTTTTGGTACTTTACGGAAACGGTCAAACTCATCCCAAGAGAAAATCTCACGGACTTTTTTACCCATGCTCTTTAATGCCTTTGCGACATAGTATTGCGTCACAAATTCACGATAATTACCAATGTGAACACTACCCGACGGTGAAATACCACTGGCGACCACGTACTCTTCACGGTCAGGATATTTCTTCAAAATTTCTTGTGCTAATTCATAACTCCAATGCATGCAAATAATATATAATTTTTTTCAACAAAATGCAAATATTATCCACATGGCCGAAAAGCAAACCGAAACACCACAGCGCAGCATCACCGAACCGCCCACCGGTCAAGTTTTATTAGGACCCCGGGAAGGTTTTATTGAAAATATTGATACCAACGTCAGTTTGGTGACCAAACGAATTAAAAGTAAAGATTTGAAATGGGTCAAACTAACCATTGGGCGTTACACCCAAACTCAAGTCATGTTAGGCTACATTGACAGCATTGCCGACCAAACGGTAGTTAAAACAGTTTTAACACGCTTAAAGAAAATTAATTGCGATGGCATTGTCGACACTTCATACATCAGTGAAAGTTTGAATCCTGACCATGTTGGTTTATACAACGCTGCCGCTTCCGAAGAAAAACCCGATGTTGTGGCATCACGCTTACTGGAAGGACGTATCGTAATTTTGGTGGACGGCAGTCCGGTCGCCCTGACCATTCCGCATATCTTTTTAGAAAATGTACAAAACAGCAACGATTACTACGGCGGCAATGCGGGTGTTAAACTTAAACGCACCATTCGTTTAATCGGGGCTTTAATTGCCATACTACTACCCGGTTTTTTCTTAGCAGTCAGTCTATACCACCTGTCAATTATTCCGTTGAAAACTTTGACGTCGATTGCCAACGCCACCGAAAATGATTTGTTTCCGCCAATTGTTGAAATGATTTTAGTAATTATCTTGTTTGAAATTATTTACGAAGCCACCTTAGTCATGCCCAAACACTTGGGTTCCGCCACCAGTATTATTGCCGTTTTTGTGGTGGGCGAAGTTGCGTCCACGGTTGGTTTACTATCCGCCCCTACGGTTTTAGTTGTCGCGATTTCGGGAATAACTTCTTACATTATGCCGAACATGATTGCCCAAATCAGTATTCTACGGTTTATTTTTTGTTTAGTTGGCGGTTTCCTTGGTCTGTATGGTTTGGTAGCCGGCTTTATCGTTTTGTTGGTCTATACCGCCAGTATTGACCACTATGGCGCGCCGTACTTGGCACCGTTTGCACCCTACATCGCCGATGACCAAAAAGATGCTTTGGATAAAGTACCCTTTCCCGAAATGATTAAACGTCCCCAAAGTATCCCGAACCACAACCCAATTCGCCAACGTGCCACGGAGGAAAACCATGAACACTAAACGCCACCAAAACATTAATTTACGCCAATTATGTATTGGCTATTTTTTATACAGTACCAGCATTAAAGTTTTAACTTTACCATCGGCGCTTGCCAACGGTGCAGGTAATTGGGCATGGCTGTCCGCCATTTTGGGGGTAATTTTTGAATTAGTGATGGTGGCGGTTGCCAGTTTAATTTTGAAATTTACCAACAACCAAAACCATTTTTTCCGCGTATTGTGTTGGTTAGTTGTCCCCGTGTTAATTTTCGAAACCGTGCTAACCGCGATTCAGGTGTTCCATTTAGCCTATACCGACTTATTTACCAATTTAGGCATTACGGTTTTTGTGATTACCTTGGTGGGTTTAGGTTTGTTTTTCTTAACCCGCCAACCGCGAGCCATGTTCCGTGCCGGCGAAATTTTGTGGTTATTCTTTGCCTTAGGTTTAATTTTGGCAATTATCCCAACATTATATAACATTCAAGTTGATTGGCACGATTTAGTCCGCGGTAACGGCGCACGTATCTTTACCACTACCGTATTAAATTTAGGCTTTTTTGAAACCGCCACCTTTGTGTTGGCTTTTGGTTCGGAAACCCGCAAAACCAACCGCGATTTAGTCCGGATTAATCTTACCGCCCTACTTTGCGGGATTGGTTATATTGCTTTCATGATTTTGTTTGTATTATTATTTGGTACCTTAAGTCGGGAACAAAACATGGGCTTAGTCGACCTGACCACCGCCACCCAATTTATTACCAGCAGCGGCAGCTTGGATTGGTTGATTGCCACTTCAATTTTGGCGGCATTAGTTTTGCGTTTCGGCACTCAGCTAGTTGCAATTGTGACCTTGATTAAGAGGGGGTTAAACCAACATGATTAAACGTACTTTGCATGCTTTGTGGGGCAAAAAATTTGTGGTTTTGATTTTGGCTTTGGTGCTGATTTTATTACCCAACACGATTGGTCACGATTTACAAGTTCGCACTACGACTGTCATCACGGCCATGACGATTGAACGCACCGGCAATGAAATTCAAATCACCGCACAAAAATTTAAGCCAGATGCCGGCTCCGACAGTCAAAACACGGAAACCATCACCTATCATGGTACCGACGTCCGTGATATATTGAACGATGTTTCCTT
>JAFZUF010000089.1 GCA_017618475.1 Clostridia bacterium | reverse complement strand
ATTAAAACTTGTACACTCTCATCTAATGTCATTTCCGCAAAACAGTTATCGTCTGCCAAAATTTTTGCTACGATTTGCGCACGCGACAAATTATCATTTTTACCATATTTTTCCAAAGTCATAACCTTGGCTTCAGCAATCGCCCGCAACATATTTATATTAAATAATTTTTGATCACTTAAATTTTTCATCTTTACATTTCCCGACCATTGTTTTCCATTCCCTGGAAAAATCCCGGATGTGTAGGTTCATAATTATCTGTATGAACCATGTAGCCGTATTTCATGCCTTTGTTATATTCAGCAACTTGCAACGACGATACATCCATTGCCATCAGATCAATCCGCTTTAAACTTGTTTTTTCACGCACTAACAATTGTGGATAAATTTGATTTTTACCATCTAAAATTCCCAAACGCATTAATTGATATGGTTGTTGCACAAATTGATGATTAATATTTAACAACATTTGCACCATTGAATTTCCATCTACACCATATTTTTTAGAAACAGCAACCAAAGTTTCCAACTCAATTTGTGGTTCTTTGGGAGTATTTGTTAATTGCTGTAAACAACCAACATACTCTCGCAAATTACGACGCGTTCCTAACAGCATTTTATTGGTTAAACTACTAACAAAAAAAACTTGCCAATGTCTAAATCACTTGAAAAAAAACGCCTTGCGTGGTACTTTATAATTCGTAATGAAAACATTTTTAGTGGTGGGCTTAGGGAATCCCGAAGGCAAATATTTTGAAACGTGGCATAACTTAGGTTTCAAAGCCGCAGAACGTTTTGCGGGCGATTTACCTTTTACCAAGAAAGGTAATCAAATGCTGGCTACTACCCATATCAACGGTAACAAAATCATTATCTTAAAACCATTAACTTATATGAACTTATCGGGGCAAGCCGTGGTTGCGGTCAGCCGTAAATACAAAATTCCCGCCGAACAAATTATCGTTTTTGTCGATGATATTTACTTAGACATTGGCACCGTCCGTTTAAAAAAAAGTGGCAGCGCCGGCGGTCATAACGGCTTAAAGTCGGTCAGCGAACTTTTGCAGTCCACCACCTACGTTAAAATTAAAATTGGCGCTAAACCCTTAACCGACATCAAAGGCAACACCGCCAACTATGTTTTATCCAAAATTCCCGACGACGTACGTCCCACTATCGACACCGCCATTGACCAAGCGGTTGCGATTGCGCGCGACGTTATTACAGGTGTGAAATGACCTTAACCGTTGGACAAAACATTGACATGGCTTCGGTCAAAGCCGCACTAACCACCCACGAAATCGCCACCCACGGCGACATTATTGATGTCACATTACCCAACAACGAACAAATCGTCCGCATCATGTTTGATGGCGATACAATTGAAGATTTGCGTTTAATTGATGCCCGCACCCGCGCTTTTATCAAAAAATTACCTTTAGTCAATTTAGGTACCGACCTAAGTTTTTCTTTAGCACTGGATATTTTGAAAAATATTTGTCCGGACCGCGACTGGTCAAAAGTTACCGTCCCCACCGCTATTTTACCAAACTATAACAGCGCGGTTTCGCTTTTGGCGGACGAACTCAAAACCATAAAAAACCAAACTGTCTTGTTATTTGTGGGCAACACCAAAACCGCGGAAAACTATTTCCGCCAACATAAAATTGATTTTGTCATTACTAAGGGTTCCGCCATTCCGGGTTGTATTAATATTATTCCTTCCACCTTCCCGTTATCATGCCAAATCGATGATTTGTTGATTTATAGTTTAACCGACACTAACCCCGGCAAAACCGCGGACGTCAGCACACTGCTGACCAAAACCAAGAAAGAATTTATCATGCCCTTGGTCGGCGAATGCGTTGTGCATTCCTTACATGGCATCGGGCGTTTCATGGGCATGAAACAACTGGACTTATTTGACGATGGCAATGTTGCCGAATATTTTACTTTGCAATACGACGGCGGCACCATGGTCTACCTTGCCAAAGATAAAGTGGACATGCTTTCGAACTACGTGGGCGAACCAACCCGCTTACATAAAATTGGGGGGCAAGACTTCGCCAATGCGAAGCAACGGGTTCGGCGCCGACTCCAAGAACTTTCATTCAAACTAAGTGATTTGTACCGCCAACGCGCCGGCATTAAACGTCCGCCCTACGAAATTTTTGCGGACAATAACGCCGCTTTTGCTAAAAGTTTTCCCCACCCACTCACAAAAGACCAAGCTAAAGTTATGGACGATATCTATGCCGACTTAACTAGCCCCAAATTAATGGACCGCTTAGTCTGTGGCGATGTCGGTTATGGCAAAACCGAAATTGCCTTTCGTACCGCTTTCGCCGCGGTAATGAACGGTTACCAAGTCGTTTTGCTTTGCCCGACCACAATTTTATCGATACAACATTACCAAAACGCGCGCGAACGCTTTGAACAATTCGGTATCCGCGTCGCAGTCTATAATCGTTTTATTACCGCCAAACAACAAGTCCAAACCTTACAAGACTTACGCGACGGCAAAGTTGATATCATTATCGGCACCCATAAATTACTGTCGCTTACCCAAGCGAACTTTCACCATTTGGGGCTTTTGATTTTGGACGAAGAGCAACGTTTCGGCGTCGAAGCCAAAGAAAAAATTAAGAAATTGACCCCCAATATTGACGTACTAACTTTGTCCGCCACCCCGATTCCCCGTACCTTGAATTTGTCTTTGATGGGACTACGTGATATTTCGGTCATCACCACCCCACCCAAAGACCGTTTGCCCGTGAAAACCCAAGTCGGCGAATTCAGTTGGGAAATGTTATGGAACGCGATTGACCAAGAACTTGCGCGTGGCGGACAAGTCATTGTCATTTACAACACCGTACGTGACATGGCGGAATTTGCCAACAAGATTGCCATACGCTACCCCGATAAAGTCGCTTACGTTCACGGTCAAATGCCAACCAGCCAAATTGAAAACACCATTACCAAAGTTTATGAACACGAAATTGATATTATCGTGGCATCAACCATTTTAGAAAACGGCATTGACCTAACCACCGCCAACACTTTATTTGTGATTGGTGCGGATAAATTAGGTTTAGCCCAAATGCACCAACTGCGCGGTCGTGTCGGTCGCAGCACCACCCAAGCGTACGCCTACTTAACCTATCCGCGCGCGGAATACGTGTCCGACGAATCCATGGAACGCATCAAAGCCATTAAGAATTTCTATTCAACCGGTGCCGGCTTTAATATTGCAATGCGCGATTTAGAAATTCGTGGCTCAGGTGAAGTTCTTGGTGCCAACCAAAGCGGGCACATCGAAGAAATCGGTATCGAAGCCTTCGCGCAAATCTTAAACGAAATTGCCACCGAAAACCGCGCCCGCCGTGACGACCAACCGCAATAAAAAAAGCCCGACAATCGCGGGCTTTCTTTTTAATATGTTAAAAATTACTTACTGACCGTAATATAACCATCACGGCTAAAAGTTTTACCGGCAAAGTTTGTTTTGACTTTACTTTGCATACTTGCCGCCAATTGATTGGCTTCGATATCCGTCATCGTTTCGTAACCGTCTTGTTGTTCACCATATTTTTTTAAATATTGTTCGTGTTTAATTGAATCATAAGACATATCATAAAGCCAAACCAAATTATCTT
>JAFZUF010000088.1 GCA_017618475.1 Clostridia bacterium | reverse complement strand
GGTACCAGTTCGATAGCTTTTTAACGTATCTTGTAACTCACCTTGCTCATTATAAGTTTTTGTGTAAATTGTTTGGCTTTCATTTTTTTCACCAATTGTTCCCCGTGCACGTACAGTTACTTCTTCATTACCAATTTTTTCTCTTTGAATTGTAATATACTCATCGCCCTTGTCAACAATACCGTTATGATTTCGGTCAATAATATGTCTTACTTCGTTACCGGCTTCCATTTTGTACATATTATAAACGTCTTTTCCGTTATGCATGGTCGTATTGTGTTCATAGCCAGCATTATTAAAACTTCCCTCAACATTTTGTCCATTTTCAAAAGTATTGTTATTTTGTTCTATAGGCTTATTAACAATGTTTCCCGCTTTATCTAACATTTCGTTTTCGGTCAAGTTTCTTGTTACAGATTTTTTAAGTCCTAATAATGATAACAAATCTTTATCCTTTTCTTGATCCAGGGCAATTAATTGACCTTTATCATTTTTGGGATAAAATACCGATCCATCATCTCTTCGAACTGCTACCCAACCATTTTTATCAACAAATGCGCCTTCATTATTATGCAAAACTTGACTGGCATAACTTTGTTCTGTTCCCATAGTTTGTGTCGCTCCGCGAACATGAATTCCACCATCTTCACCAATGTAAAATTCATCATTAGCAGCTTCTGAATCTGCGGAAATTGGATTACCCTCTGGGTCATATAAAATTGATTTATCACTTATGCGATCATCAGTTGGCAACTTTGGTCCAAATACTTCATCGTCTTGCAACGCAGGATCTTCGGTATCGGTCACGCCCGCATCTTCAATTTTCGCAGTTTCTTTCATCGTTAAACCGTTTTCCATTGACGCACTTTGTTCAACACCACCGCGCCCACGAATCTTATCCAATAAAGTACCCAAACCTTGTTTACCATTATTAATTAATTTCGTGACACCTGTCTTGTCCATAAATGAACGGATGAACCCAATTTTTCTTTCTTCAATGGCAACCATTGAACCCAAGGCCGCCGCTCCCATGTTTAACAAATTACCTTTCTTAGTAAATTCCTGACCAATGCGTTTCATGAAACCATGACCAAAAGTTAAACCTTCTTCATGAGCGGCTTGGATACCTTTCATTGCCACACTGGCCACACTGCCAATCGTACCAGCAACAACACCGACCACCGGAATAAAACTGGCACCTACGGTAACTACCCCACGTGTTAAATCGGGTAATGCTTGTTTAAAAACATCACTTGCTTTTTGTTTATCTTTGTGAATTTTCTTGGCACATTCGCCCAATTTCCATGCCAAACCCAATGCGGCACCAATCCCCGGAATAGCACCTTCGACAAAATGCTGAACAGCTTTTGTACCAATTTGTATAAAACCAAGTTTTGCTAGGTTTTGCGGTTTAGCATAATTTACCAAAACATTTTTAACTGCATTGACATATTTATTAACGGGACTATGTTTCTCCGCCGGATCAACTACTGAAAAATTTTCGGTCGATTGATTTTTATCAATTAAACCCTTTGCTTTGAATGCTGCAGCAAGGGCATCCAATTTTTTTTGCGCCAAACTAGCACGCGCCGCAGTATTCGAAAAATATTGCGTAAAATTTCGGTCTAAGCCAAGAGCATTAATTTTATCTTTGGTAATTTCTTTAGTGTCTTCAAATAATGCTAGAACTTCTTCAGTATTTTCTGCTAAATTACCATAATGATTTTTATAAGGTGCAAAATCTCTTAAGAGCCTTGGATCTTTAGTCAACGCCGGCGCCTTATCAATCATTTCCTGTAATTTGCCGTCTATTGTTTCTTGGTAAGCTTGGTTTAGCGCCTGGTTAAAACCCGCAATATGTTCTTCAGTAACCGAAAAATATACTGCTAAAATATCTTTGTAATGTTGGTTATTGATTGAT
>JAFZUF010000006.1 GCA_017618475.1 Clostridia bacterium | reverse complement strand
CCTGTTGACGATATTACCCTCAAACAATTCATGTTCAGAACCATCAAATTTTAAATTTTCGAGAGGAATCACATTAATCCTAACATCATTAACAGTAGCTGGCCAAATACGAACATCTATATATTTTTCTTCACTATCGGCGTAATTACTATCCGAGTATGCAAAAGCTTTATAATAAACTCTGTACGTACCGGCGTCCGCCCTTTGCAAATTATTAATATTATCAACCCAATCCCCATCATCTAATCGATACGCAATCACCCTTGTCTGAAATTCAAATATCGAAGAAACTTGGGCACCCTGCTTCAACAAACATTGATCACCACCGTTATAAACCAAATTTCCCCCCTCTTCAGTTGTATTTGGTTTCGGTGCGCCATTATCGGCAAATTTGATCTCTCTTTTGGTAATTTCCACTTCAATAAAATCATTACATATCCAACCGGAGTAACCCACTTCTTCAGTTACAACACGCCATTGAATCTTATATTTTCCCACATTCTTGGCAATAACTCCCTCATCGGTTTTCATGGCATCTTCATACGAAATCCAACCCTCTTCGTCATCATTAAACCACGATTCATTTTCAGATTTAAAACGGAACTCGAAAGAACCATGCTCAACACTGGCAATCAAAACATACCTGTTATTAACCTTTTTTAGGGTACCATCTTCATTGGTTTCAACATTTAATAACATTTGATATTCGCCATTATACTCAATACTGCCTCTGCCGGTTGGCGCAGTAACGGTTAAACTGCTTTCTGCAATTTCTACGGTTAATTCTATTTCGCTACTTTCACCGTAATTCGGATCAGAACTGACTAATTTACATTTAATCACATAAATACCAACTTCCGTTTGTTTATAACAACTTATAAATTCATTCCCTGAGCACCAATCCCGAATTAATGTACCATTTTTATAAAGTTGATATCGCCATGAAACATTACCTTTATCAGTCCCAAGATTCACTAATTGTTTAGGATTACCATCAAAATGATAAATTGTCGCACAATTCGTGGGTCGTGTATCCTCTGTAAATATTAATTGTTTTGGATAAATGGTAACACCAACATCTTTCCACTCACTAGAAGTATAATTTCCATCAGGATCAAAGTTGCGGACCTGATAAAGAATGGTATATTCCCCCGCATTGATTGCGGTCACATTTTCCCAATTCGATGTTTCTGTTTTATTATCATCACTATTTTCTTCAAGTTCAAGAAAATTGCCATTAGAATCCTTTACTTGATAGAAAATTTCACCTTTATCACGATTTGCATCGTGAACATTCAAATAATGAATGTTCATTCCAGAATTTAGCAACTTAATTTTGTTACCGTTATATGATAAAGTAGTAACATCGATATTATCGACACTACCCTGCGCTTTATCAACACTTATTTCGACAGCAGTCACAACCGGCTTCCAGAGGATGCCCCCGAAAGCCAGGTGGCACGCGCCGAATATGTCATCCAATTGAAAAAAGGAGTCCAATACCAGCCGCATCCCT
>JAFZUF010000087.1 GCA_017618475.1 Clostridia bacterium | reverse complement strand
ATTTGTTATTAACTTTGTTGCCAATTAAAAATTTTATTTTTCAAGACCCACTGACTGACAAATATGGTTATGCGGCGCACAAATAAAAACCGTCACAAAGTAAGTGACGGTGTCGTACATCTGATTAAAAATTTTAACGGAAGTTGGAAAAATCCGGGGCAGGGTTACGGTCAATTGTTTCCAAATATGTATTCATAGTCCACCCGTTAGTTTTGTCAAAGTAGGTGGCTTGTAAACCAATATTTTCATCAGCATCTAAACTTGGGTTTGTACTGGACGGGTAAACCGTAGTTTTTTTCAAAACAATGTTGGTTTCTGCATCGAGCCAATATTTGGCTTTGCGCCAGTTGTCTTCACTGTGATATTCTTCATATTTCCAAACGACATAATTAACATTAGATTCACCAACTTTAATTATGGCATCTTCGACACGGGTGGCGGTGTATTTGTGACCGTAAATACTGCTGTTGGTATATTCAATATGAAATTTATCTTTTAAGGAAAGTTGAACGCGGCGTGAAATGTTAACACTTTTGTTACCACAAGCACTTAAGCAAATTCCACATGTGACAACACTGATCAAAACCAGTAGTATACTAAAAATTCTTTTTTTCATAAAATCTCCTGTATCCTTATTTTTAAGGATAGACATAGATTCTTAAATCAACAAGTAAATCATAAAAGTATTAATTGCCATTGTATTGGTTTTTTATTTAGTACGAATATAAATTGCCTTGAATAATCCGTCACCAGTATTTTGAATTTCGTGATAAATCCCTTGGGGAAAAATAAAAAAGTCACCTGGCACAAAAGGGTATTCGCCATCTTCATCGCGAACAATTCCACTGCCTTGGAGCACATACATGCATTCATTACAATCAGCGTGATTATGCCAGGCAAACATTGCATTTGGTGCCAAACAACTTTTTGTAATACCTTGAACATGGTTAATTTCGTTTTCGGTAACCAAAACTTTTTTCGTACCCGCGCCATCATGGGCGGGATTTAAATTAAAACTAGTTGCGGTTTTTTTTATAATTTTCATATTACCTCCTTTGTTGTAATGGGTGTTGATTTTAATGTTTCTTGTTGTTTTCTAAGTTTAATAAATGCAAGGTAACCCCAAACATTTAATCCTACATAAATTATATTTTTTATGATTAACATCATAGCATTTTGTGAGTAGTTGTTAATTAAAGCCAGTGACCAAGTTGTAATTTCTACAAAGTTACATAAAATCCAAAAAATCCAACCTTCTTTATAACGCAAAGCAATTAGTAAAATTCCGGCTAGATTTAAAATATTGGAACAAGCATCCCAAAAGGCGAGTTTTTGAGTAGGAATTAAGGATAACAATAAACCAACCAAAGCAGTGCCGATGATGACCAGTGAAACAATGAAAATAGATTTTAGCGGTGTCATTCGGTTAAGTTCGACCACATGGTTATTTTCATGTTGCTTCCAGCTGATAATGTTAAAAATGTTTAATGGAATATAAATCACAACGGCAAAAATAATACTGCCGTACAAACCGGCGAATAGACAAATAATAATTGATAGTATAGTTCCTAAAATACCAATTCCGGCTTCGAACCATTTGCCCTTGGTAGTGTATAGAGTTTGTACGCAACCAAAAAATAAAGAAATTGAACCCAATAAATATTGGTCATGAAATAAAATTCCTAATCCTAAGGATACACAAAGTGATACAACTAAAAAACGATAGTGAAAATTTTTTTTCTTCACAAAAAAATATAACACGTAATTAAAATCTTAGAAAAGAAAAAACTTTTCGTGTAAAAGGGTTTTATTTAAATGATATATTAAAGTTCTGTGAACAAAATGAATGGAGCTGATGGCGAGATTCGAACTCGCGACCTTTTGATTACGAATCAAATGCACTACCGACTGTGCTACATCAGCGTATTTAAAGTTTACCATGGAAACGGTGGTTAATGCAAGTTGAAATCAGCGTATAAATAACTATGCGAAAAGCAACCAAATGTTTGTGGTGGGTAATTGTGTTCGTAATTATTGTCAGCATTTGGTTGGTGGTGGCGGTTAATCCGGTGGTTTTTAATTATGCGCATGCTACTTTGGACGCAGTGGCGGTGCAGGCGGTGAACAAAGGCGTGGCGGACGTGGTTAACGCCGATACTTTTAGTAATTTGACCGACATTCGGCGTGATGCTAATGGCACGATTACCAGTATTAATGCCGATGCGGTCGCAATGAATCTTTTAGCGGTGCAAGTATCAAACCGAGCGCAAGAATATTTAAATGTAATGAGTAATGAGGGCTTGCCTGTGCCAATTGGTACATTTTCAGGAATACCATTTTTAGTGGGACAAGGGTTTATGGTGAAATTAAATTTACGTTTAATTGGCGCGGTAAATTGTAATTTTAATTCTGAATTTAAAACAGCGGGGATTAACCAAACTGAACATAAGATTACACTAAGAACACATGCAGTAGTAGATATTGTTTTACCTTTTTACACGAAACGTACTGACGTTGTGGTGGAAATGTTGTTTAGTGATAGTATCATCGTTGGCGAAGTACCAGAATTCTTATTGGCGCATAAAATGAATTAATAACCGCCTTTCGAGCGGTTCGCAAAGGAGGAAATTTTATCATGAACTTTTTCCCAGGCTGGGGCTGGAATAATGGTTGGGGTTGGAACAACGGCTGGAATAATGGTTGGAATAATGGCTGGGGTTGGGGTTGCAACGCGATGAACAGTGTAACCTACCAAACTACGTTTTTCTGGGGCTAATTTTACCGTTTAACTGACTTATATTTCTTAATTTTTGCAATAAAAAAATGCGGAGTTGTTTGTCCGCATTTTTTTATGTAGTATTGGTCAGATGCTATATTCTTGCGATTGTTGATTGTTGTGGACCAACTTAGTTTTTTCCATTTGGTCTAATTTGATTAAAAATTGGGGTAAATATTCTGATAATTCCTTTTGTACCATTTCGGCCCTTTTCGCATACATGACGAAATGAGATAATTTTTCAGATTCATT
>JAFZUF010000086.1 GCA_017618475.1 Clostridia bacterium | reverse complement strand
TAACGGTTCTAATTTTGAAGCACTAATTGAATTTATTAGGACCTACGATGGTCAATTACCTAGTCAACATTCAAAAGATGTGAACGAACGAAGGCTTTATTACTTTTATAATGATCATAAGAATGATTTTAATAAAGAACAAAAACAACGGCTGAATGAAGTTATGGTTAGCAAATTTGATAGAATATTTGAAGCACTAATTGAATCTATTAGAAACCGCGATGGCCAGTTGCCTAGTCAATATTCAAATGACGAGAACGAGCAAAGACTTTATAAATTTTACATGAGGAATAAAAATAATTTTAATGAAGAACAGAAACAACGGCTGAATGAAGTTATGGTTAGCAAATTTGATAGTATGTTCGAAACACTAATTGAATTTATTAGGACCCATGATGGTCAGTTGTCTAAGTCGAATTCAGATGATAAAAACGAGCAAAGGCTTTATGATTTTTATAAAAGGTACAGAAATAATTTTAACGAAGAACAGAAACAACGGCTGAATGAAGTTATGGTTAGCAAATTTGATAGAATGTTTGAAGCACTAATTGAATCTATTAGAAACCGCGATGGCCAGTTGCCTAGTCAATATTCAAATAACGAGAAAGAGCAAAGGCTTTATGATTTTTATAGAAGGTATAGAAATAATTTTAATGAAGAACAAAAACAACGACTAAATGAAGTTATGGTTAGTTATTTCGATAGAATGTTTGAGACACTGATTGAATTTATTAAAACCCACGATGGTCAGTTACCTAAACATAGTTTACAAAACGAAAACGAGCGAAAGCTTTATAAATTTTACATTAGGAACAAAAATAATTTTAACAAAGAACAGAGACAACAGCTGAATGAAGTTATGGTTAGCAAATTTGATAGAATGTTCGAAACACTAATTGAATTTATTAGGACCCATGATAGTCATTTACCTAGTGCGTATTCAGATGATAAGAACGAACAAAGGCTTTATAGTTTTTATAAAAGGTATAGAAATACTTTTAATGAAAAACAAAATCAACTGCTGATTACAACTGGTTTACCGTCCAAAAAACTAGAAAAGAAAACCAAGTGTATAATTACCTCACAATATTGCAAATGCGTTTTGAAGCAACGTCAAAAGGATAATTTACAAAATTATCACATTAATAATCAAACTGCAAATAATGAAAAATCTATTTGACAGTGATCCTTATGATTAGATTACACATTCACTTTCCACAAATAACTATATCGTCAAATAAAAATGGTGTCAAAATGCACAATAATTGCACAAATCGTTTATAAACATAAAAAAAAGACGACCAAAGTCGTCTTTTTTACCAGTTCGGATTTGTTCTGGACTACCGAACCATACGCGGAAATTATAACACCGGTAACGGTTGTTCCGGATAATACTTTTTAATTTGTTTTTGGTAGCACAGCCAATGTTTAATTAAGTCACTCGGGTTGCCGTTGTGTAAACGCTTTTGCATTTGCATGAGTTCAACAATGCGGGCGTAACTTGGCACTTGGTCGTCTAAATTAATTTTCCACGGCGCACCGCATAATGCTCGCCCGACCATCACACCGTCCGCATGGGTTACGACCAAACAGTTTTCGTAACTGGCACGGTCGCGCACATCGCCATTCGCAATGACCGGCACCTTGACCGCCGCTTTCACACGCGCAATCCCGTCATAGTCCGCCACGCCACGGTAACCATCCACACCTAAGCGCCCATGCACAATCAATCGTTCGGCGCCCGCCTTAACACACATTTGGGCAAATTTCACGGCGATGTCTTTATCCCAGCCTAACCGCATTTTTACGCTTAATGCTTGGTGGGTCTTCTTCACCGCCGCCGCACACAACTCAATTAAATGACGTGCATCATCGAGATGTTGCATCAGTTGACACCCGCAATGGTTCTTGATAATTTTGGGCGCCGGACAACCCATGTTCAAATTAACTTCGTCATAATCTTTCAACAAGCCAGATTCAATCACGGTCACAAAGTCCGCCGGCTCACGACCAAACAGTTGCACCACATAACGGACACCGGCCACGCGGTCGGTTTTCAACATCGCAATCGTTTTCGCGTTACCACGGACTAACGCGGTTGCATTAATCATTTCAGTCCAAACTTCCCGTGCCCCACACGCCACCAACACCGAACGCATGCCATAGTCACTCCACCCCGCCAACGGTGCGGCAATAATAACTGGCGATAATGTTTGCACAGACTTTCCCACGAACACCCCGCTTATTTTTGGTTTTTGATTTTCAGATATTCTTCATAAATATCATCATAGGCGTGGTTCTTACGAATTTTATGGACTTGTTCAACTTGCCATGGCTTCACATTACTAAAGTGAAAATACGGGAACACTGTAAAACGCTTAGAAAAATGTTGTACCACCGTATCCGCGCGCAAATCACCTTGCTCGTTGAACTTACGCGGTAAATATTTAACACTAACCGAACAACGGTTTAACGCGCTTTGATCACTTAAATATAATTTTTTGGTGCGACACATTTCTTTGGTCTTTTCCAATAAATTAGTTTCACGCATTTTGGGTAAATTCATTAACAGCATGCCCGAATTAAAATAATGTCGGTTAATGAAGAATTTGCCGTAACGGTCTAACACGACCCCCATTTCGTAGCCGGTTAAATCTTCGTTAAATAATTCGGCAATGTTACCATTAATCATCATGTCGGTGTCAAGGTATAATAATTTGTCGGGTAAGTTTGGAATTTTTTCCAAGAACAAGCGTAACAACGCAAACGGTGTATAATGGAAACGATCATATGCATCATGTTCAATTGAAGCCACCCAATCGTTAAATTCGTGCCCCATTTCCACGCGATGGAATTGGTTGGCCGGGTTTTTCCCCTTAAGAACTTTTTCCAACGTGGCGCAACTTTCCGCGGTCAACGGACGATATTCTGGATTGGTTTCGGTCATATCCGCGGTCATAACGTAGACATTCAACGGTTCCTTGGTGTATTTACTCATGGACAGCAAACACAACAAAATTCCGTCGTACATTTTATAGTTTCCAGCAAACAATAGGTTAATCATGTTTCTCCTTTTTGACGTAGGTCAAATATTCATAATTTGACTGTTCGGCACGCGCGCACATCGTTTGGTGAGCAATATCACGCAGTTGTTTTTGTGCCACCTTGGGATCTAAGTTTTGGTCAGGATAAAAGGGACCATCAACATAAACGTCCATGCGTGGTTTCTTACCTAGTTTACGTTTTCGATAGGTGGTTGTCAAAGTAAACATGGGTACATTGTATTTCACTGGGTAGGTAAATGACTTATCCTCAAACGGACGAATTTTTGTATAGTACGGCCACATGTGTTCTTCGGGGTAAATTACCACCGGGCTGCCTTTTTGAATTTTATGGTCAAGTGCCCGCTTAAAATTTTTTGCGGCTTGAAAATTTTCCGGCAATGGCAATGCGCCCCACATTTTGGTAAAGTATCCCAGCACCGGTTGTGACACATTGTCCGCCCCCACAATTAAATATGGTTGCTTAGGAAATGTTACAAAGGTCGGTGTAAACGCGTCCCATAATTGGTTAGTATGGTTGCCATAAAGAAAGTATGCACCCTTAACCTTTTTTAATACTTGACGGTTTTTAACACGCACACCGGCAAAAAATTTATAAATGCCAATTACTGGAATTAAAAACAAACGGTAAGTAATGAAATTACCTAACCGATAAAAAAAACCTTTACGTTCGTAACAATAATTTTCGTCAATCGGTTTCTTTTTAATTCGAAAATCGACGACTTCATCGTGTAATTCGTCGCAATAATAAACTTTGTCACCGTATTTCAAACCCGTTTTCATTTGTTTTTTTATTATCTAATATTTTTGACAAAAAATCAATCAAATCGTGCCAAGGTTTTTACCACCGCGGTACCATTTGTTGCTTTAGATTCCCCCGCTTGGTCTTGGTACTTACCAAACAGCAACCACGCACCTAAGCCCGCGACCGTGACACCGCCGACCAACACCCAGCCAAGCGCGGTACTAACTTGCCATGTTTGGGTGGCCACGCCGCTTTGAAAACCAATTAAATCTAACAACAACCCCACAATGAAAGTGACTAAGGCGTTAGTGCATTTAGTACAAAAAGTCAAAAAGCCGGTCGCCATCGCGGTGTTTTCCAAAGCAATATTGTCAGCAAACATACTGATTGGCAACGAATAAATACAACCTACCCCCACCGCAATCATAAAAATATCCAACGCCAATAACATTAATACTATACCCACGGTTAAATGCAATCGTGCAGTCAACAACATAGCAAACGCCGCCACACCACATAAGACCACCCACAGCGCGGTTTGTACCGTGCGTTTCTTACCCAAGCGGTTACTAACCCAACACCACAACGGTTGTCCACCGATAACCCCCGCCACCAAACACCCCAGTACCAAGGAGATTTGCCACGTGGTAAAATGAAAAGTGTAAGTAAACACATGCATACCCAAAGTCGTTAAAAACGCACTGCACGACAATGCTATCGCATAGGCAGTAATTAAAAACACCCGGTTGCGGTTGTCCAAAATTGCAAAAAATGCCGCGAAAAATGATCCTTTGGGTTTGGAGCCAGCCACCACGATTCCCCCCGTATGACGAAAGCGAAATGTTCCAACAATGGTAATCAATGCTGTAACGACACACAAAGTACTGGTAATTGCGGCAATCACATGATAACCACCCGCCGCGGTGTGCATAGTGGCAACGGCTTTCGGATGCAAAACAACCCCCATCAAAACGGACGGTACTAACAACGCAGCGGATTGAAACACTGTTTTATAACTTTGGATACTGGTGCGCGCATGATAGGTTTGACACATATCAAAACCTAAAGCGGCGTACGGTGTCGAATAAACAGTATTAAAAGTTTCAATCAACAACAAACCAACCAACAACACCAAAAATTTAGTCAGTTCACTCCACGCAGGATTGATTTGCCAAATCATGAGGTTCAGCCCGGCAACTGCCAAACACCCCACTAGCATAAAAGTATGCCGTTTGCCAAAACGCCCACGGTAATTGTCGGACATAGCACCCACCAAGGGATCGGTAACCGCGTCCCAAACGGTAGATAATGCAATCGCTAACCCCATCGACGTACCGGACAGCCCCAACACGCCGGTACCAAAAAACATTAAAAAGTTATTCAGCGTTTGGTTAACTGTGCCGTAACCAAATGCTCCCACGCCGTAAACCAATTTATTAGTGCGCGTAACTTTCATCTTTTAATATTGTATTTGCTAAAATTCAAATTTTGCAGCATACTATCACCGGAAATATGGGGAAAATATTTGATGGGGAAAAACCCAAATTTGATCTAATAACTGCCTCAAAGACCAAAAAATACAAAATTATCAGTGGGGTAATTTTGGGGTTGGGTGTTTTGTTACTGTTGATTGGCCTTTTAATGTATAACTTAGTCACTGCGGCGGTTACCCCAAATGCACTAACAATTGTGGACAAATCCCTATCCGGCTTAGATGGTACTGCTCCCATGAACTACATTTGTACCATCAGTAAGGACGAACCTTTTATGTTATCCACCAGTACCGCACTTGATCGTCCATTAGCCAACCCAATTAAATTTGAATTAGACGATAACGCCAAAAAGTTTTTGGAAGTTCGCGCCAAAGAAGACGGTCCCGCCGTTGATGAACATTACTATCAAGGATTGTTTTATTTACACATTAAAGACACCGCCAATGATAACTTAGATACAGACGGTTACATTATTAGCAATGACGAAGAAAAAGTACGCCCCACCGGTTATTTAACGGTTCGTTGTGGTTCTCGTGCTTTACGGATTAAATTCACGTACCATAAAAAATAGTTTTCATTCTTGATTGATTTGTCATATTTCTACAAATCCCCCCATAAGCATGGGCATGAAACTTAAAAAAATCTTTAACAAAAAATTTTGGATTGCGGCCAGCATTATTGTTTTGGCAGCGACCGTCACCATTATTGGCTTAGTTAATTTTAAACGCAGTGATACTTACCAAATGGCATTGGAAAACATTGCCGAAGCACGTTTTTATTTAAAAACTGCCGGTGCAGATAACAATTTAGGCAACGTGCAATTATACAGCGGTATCCGTGAAAGCGAATACCAAGCGGATGGCATTGCTACCGCCAGCGTCCCATTTACCATTCTATCTGTGGAACCCACCAACGACAAAATTGTTTACAACGGCTGCATTACTACCTTAGTTAAAATTGATGAACAAGAACCAATCACTATGATTTTGGAAAAGAATCCCTACGGCAACAACTATGCTGGTGACTTGGAAAATACTTTGGACGCAAATGCTAACGTTACCATTACTTTCCAAGCCAACGGCGAAACAATTGGCACCGTAACCTTAACCAACGTCATGCCCGAAGAAGCAATTACTTGGGAAACAGCCTTGGAAATTGCGTGTCAATCTTTAAAGAATGTTTTAAATCCTAATACCCACATGGAAAGTACCACCAAAATCTTGTGCGACAACACGACTGTCAACACTCCCTACTGGTTTGTTTCCTTTGTCACCGAAGACGGTAACCGCTATTTTGTAGTGGTCAGCCACGACGGCAAAGTCATTGGCACCAGTGAAAAATAATTTTTAATTCAAGGTTTTGTTACACCACTAAAAAAACGACTTGTGATAAGTCGTTTTTGTTTACATTACAATATCGTGTAAACCAGCACCGCGGTTTGGTAAACAAGAATCTGCCATTCTGTTTTTAAACTCTTTAAATTTTGCTTCTTGTATTTCTCGCAAAACATTGGATTGTATTTGACCAATTAATTGCCCGATTTCGGTAAGTTTTTTACTTACTTCTTCAGAAGAAGATACTTCACCGGTGGCGACGGCTTTAGCTTTCTGTCTTATTTGCACAATGATAATATCATCATTTAATTGTGTCTTTCTCTCCATATCGTTCTCCTTTCATTAAAGAATAACACATTTATGTTACAAAAATCAATAACCCGCCCGATTTTTTAAAATAATTTAAACTAAAAACTAAAAAATAAAAATTACGATTAAACATGGCAAATAATTGCTAAAAACACGCAAATTTGCTATACTACATAAGTAGATTTATGGGATATACACAAGCTGAATTTTTTACCATGTTCTTTGCGCTCTTTGTGATTTTAATTCTGGGCGTAATTTTTAAATTTACCTTGCGTAAAGCTCCCTTGAGCGTACGTCAAATGCCCATCAATGTTTTAGGTGCAATTATATTAATATTAGAACTCGTCAAACAAGGATATCATTTAATTGCTGGTGATTGGGGTACTTGGTATATTCCGTTACATTTTTGCAGTTTCTTTTTGGTCTGGTATGCGGTCGCTTTATTTACCCATGGTAAAATTCGTCAATTAATGTATTTTTGCAGTATCGTTGGCGGTTTTTTGGTCAGTGTCTTAATGTTCATTGCACCACGCATGATTTTACATGATGCAGCCCATGATGTGTGGGGTTCCTTTAACCACTTCCATACTTTCTTTTATCATATGGGTGTAATTGCCTATTGGGTTTGGTTGTTAATGTTGGACGTCTTCAAACCGGAACGCAGCCAAATCCGTTCCGCCGTAATGATTTATACAGGTTTTTATTTCGTTGTAATTACTGGGGCTTTTATTTTCCAAGAAAACTATACCAATGTATTAAGGTCAGATATCGGTCTATTGGAAAGCTTACGTATGTCTGCCGGTCAATTTACCTACGATATTTTATTGTTGGCAATTGGTGTTGCCGCCATTGCGATAATTTCAACAACTACCTATTTTGTCATGAGTAAATGGCAAAATTACCGCCAGAAAAATGCATTACAATTGGAAGAAAATCAAATCGAACAAAACAGTTAAATTAAATTGTTAACCATAAAAAGCAGTAGCCAACCAACAAACTAACAACAATTAACCACGCAAAAATGAAAATCTTTTCGCGCCAAATGTGTTTTTGACGTAATAAGAAAATCAAACCTAAACCGGCATTTACACACAAGCCACCAAGCAAAGCACCAAAACGCAAACCACCCACCAAATAAAGTTCGGTTAATACTACACTGGCAGCACAGTTCGGCACTAAACCAACCACAACCGCGAACAATGGTTGTAACCAAAAACTGCTAGTTAAGAACGCGGACAAATTATCTTCACCGACCCAAATATCGGTAATCATTCCGAACAACAAACTAACCGCAAAAATGAACGCAAAAATTTTCAAACTGTGTAACAACGGGTGCACCCAATTAAAGCGTTTATCATCTAGATGGTGGTGGCAGCAGCCATCATGGTGTACGGCAACCGCTTGGACTGTGTGGTCGTGGTCATGTTCGTCATGGTCTTCATCGTCATGACTATGTTCGGCTGATACAGTAGCCGACACCGGTGTATTAATTGCTGGTTGACGACGAATAATTAAACGATACAATAAATTTGCTGCATAACCTGCTGCAATACCAATGATGATTTTTGCAACAATTAAAACAATAATTGATAACCAGTTTTGCGGGTTTGCCAATAATAAGGGCAAGGCTTCATCACTGGTGGAAATAAAGATCGCAACCACGGCACCAATTGAAACCATGCGTTGTGCAAATAAATCAGCCGCGACCACTGAAAAACCACACTGTGGAATGGAACCAACCAAAGCCGCAATCGCTGGGCTGGCGTTACCACGCAAATAACGGTTATTTTGCAATTTAACCGCCCACTTGTATTCAATAAATTCAATCAAAAAATAAACCACCAATAAAATTGGCAAAACTTTGATGCTATCCAAAAATGCATCTAATAATACTTCACCATATTCCGCCATAGTGCCTTATTATAAAGTTAATCAAAAAAAACTGCAAGAGTAATTTTGCGCTTTATTTGGCATCTGTTTGCCTAGATTGACGGTGGATAATTTTGGCAAACCAATTTTCAATCGCCGTTTGGTACTTACAAAATACCGCAAAACCAACCGTCAAGATTAACGTCAGTGCAATCCATACTGGCACACCCCAACCGCTGAACGGAATTAACGAACCACTGCCCAAGAAACACACCGTCGCAATATATAATGGTTTTGCAATCAGCATCACCAACAAAAAGAACCGGAACTTCATTTTGGTCAGTCCCGCTATCATGCACAACATATCATCAGGAAAGAATGGTAAAATCTGCATAATTAAGAACAACACGTTACCCTTTGTGCCGAGTAGTTTTTGATAATGTTCCGCGGTTTCGGTACCGACACACCACGCCACCGCCTTACTCCCACACGTGCGCCCGAACCAAAAGCAAATGATTGAACCCACCCAGGTCACAATTAACGTGACCCAAAAGGTGGGCCATATGCCGAAAATTGACAATGCCGCCAACATGAACAAAAAGCCAGGCAACGGTAACAACACGACGTTCAAAAATTGCAACACAATGTAAACCAAATATGCCCAACCACCACTGTCACGAATTAATTGTCTTAGCCGTTCCAAACTGGCGAAATCATCAAACAGACCGCACCAATGTAAAATTGTCAAGCCGCTAATCACCACAAACGACAAAACGTTTAAGACGAATAAACTGCGCCCCCACGCTTGTTTACCCAAGATTAACGACAGCACGGAGCCAACGGTAAACCCGACCGCACACCCATAGCCCACCGCCTGCACAAACCATTCAAACGGTTGGAAATAACAAAGCAACGCTGCCACTTGCAGCGCACCCAACACAAAATTAACTACCGTCAACCAAATGTTTTGTCGTTGCGCTGAATTTAATACCACTATTTATAGTATGCGCAAAAGCAAGTGGCGCAACCCACAAATTCAATATTTTTACATTCGGCAATTTTTACTTTTCTAAATTATCTACCATATAGTTAGCGATAGCATTAAGATTTTTCAGTTTCACACCTTGTGGCAACGTAAGTTTTCGCAATTTACAGACCAGCGCAGCATGATTTTTACTTCGTTCCACGATATCAAATAGTTGATTCATCACTTCTCCCGCTGTTTCATCGGTTGCATGCGCAACGGATAATTTACCAACGGCGAACTTACTGTAAATTAAGTCGCAAACACCGTCTTTTTCCGTCCATTTCGGGGAAATAATTTTTATCTCTGTAACGTCAGCAATCGGTTTTACCAAATGACTGGGTGTGCAATCAAACGCATAAGTGTCTGTCCAAAATGGCATCGACCCGGGTTGAATAAAGCCATGTTCAGTTTGAACACAGGCCAACTTTTCATCACGGTACTGTATGTCAATGCTAACGCCGGAATTTTGCAAACTGCCTTGTTCCCAAAAATGACCTTGATAATCAACTAAACTTCCTAATTTACCATTAAAATCATAAACATAGGTATCGGTATCCGGCTGATAATTTTTTTGTGGTTTTTCGGCAAAACTATAAAGATCCACCAACAAATTTTCCACACGTTGACGACTGGTTACAATCATTTTATTTTCCATTCAATAAGTTTACAATAAATACTTGATAATTTCAAGACTATGAATTTTTGGTCGGAGCGGCGGGAATTGAACCCACGACCTCAAGCCCCCCAGACTTGCGCGATACCACTACGCTACGCCCCGATATGATGAAAACGGTAAAACACTCACCCTACTATGCTACGCCCCGTTTCACCCATATATAGCATAAATCGGCGAAAACTTCAACCGTTAATATTCGACATTAAATAACGTTAAACCTTTGGCGGGTGCGGTCTTACCGGCTTTGCGGCGGTCATGCGCATTTAACACCGGCACCACATCGCGACCATCAAGCAATGTGCCCACCAAAATACGCACCATGTTATGCAAGAACCCATTACCACGCACGACAAACCAAATTTCATCTGGCGCCGGTGTTTGCACGTCCAAACTGTAAATCGTGCGGATGGGACTTTTATCACCGACTTCGGCACAAAACGAAGTAAAATCATGTTGCCCCACCAACAACGCGGCTTGCGTACGCATCCGCGCTACGTCCACCGGTTTATAAAGTTGCCAATGGTCGACATCGAGTAACGGGTGGCGTGTCGGCGAAATGTAACACTTATAAATGTAGGTCTTGGCTTTGGCATCACTGCGCGCGTTAAACTTAGGCAATAATTCAGCATTGGTTACCGCCACGTCGTCCGGCAAGTAACTGTTTACGCCCAACAAGAATTGGTAAATTTTCACGTCTGCGCGCGGACACAAACAAGAGATAACTTGACCAACCGCATGCACACCCGCATCGGTACGTCCACTACCCACAACCTTTACCGGCACGTCAAAATAACGACTGATGGCTTTTTCCAGTTCGGCTTGCACAGTACGTTGCCCGCGTTGACTTTGAAATCCGGCAAACTTAGTGCCATTATATTCGCATGTAATTTTTAAATGCATATCACACCCCCGCCCAAAACAATGTCGCCGTCGTAAAGCACCGCGGATTGTCCGGGAGTGACTGCGCCTTGGGGTTGGTCAAAAGTAATTTTTACGCGGTCGTCCGCCAATACTTCAACGGTCGCCGGTTGTTCTTTTTGGTTATAGCGGACTTTGACGCAACAATGGAATTTTTGTTTTTGTGGTACACCATTAATCCAATGAAATTCGCCGGCTTCCAAGGTTGGTTGTAATAAATCGGTTTTATCACCCAAACAAACCGTATTATTGGTCGGGTTAATTGCACAAACGTACAAACGACGATCAGCCGAAATTGCTAACCCTTTACGTTGCCCAATCGTGTAGTGAATAATGCCACGGTGCTGTCCCAAAACCTTACCATCTTTATCAACAAAATTGCCCACGGGATAATTTTTACCCGTGTGGTGTTCAATTACTTGGGCATAGTCCCCGTTTGGCACAAAACAAATATCTTGGCTTTCGTGCTTATCCGCATTAACAAAACCGTGTTCCCGCGCAATTTCCCGCACTTGGGTTTTCTTTAATTCGCCCAACGGAAACAACGTATGCGCCAACTGTTCCGCGGTTAAATGGTACAACACATAACTTTGGTCCTTGGTCAAATCTGCCGCTTTCTTCAAATAAAATTGTTCCCCAATTTTTTCAATGCGCGCATAATGGCCGGTCACAATGTAATCACAACCTAACACTTTGGCGCGCTCGTAAAGTTTATCGAACTTCATGTAGCGGTTACAATCAATACACGGATTCGGCGTTAACCCGCATTCGTAACAATGAATAAATTTATCAATGACTTTGGCGCGAAAATCGTCAGTAAAATTAAAAACATAATAAGGAATACCTAAGCGGTTCGCCACACTGCGTGCATCGGCCACGTCGTCCAAACTGCAACAAGTTTTTTCCCGCGACACGGCAGCATCTTCATTTTCATACAACTTCATCGTACAACCCACACAGTCAAAACCGCGTTGCTTAATTAACAACGCCGACACACTGGAATCCACCCCGCCACTCATCGCGATTAACGCTTTCATCTAAAGCAGTATATATCCCCACGCACAATTTGTAAATTTTGAAAATCAGTTTTTTCCTTTTACACTCTGGATTGTTTGTAATTCAAAGCGGTGTGGTTGTGATTTTCCAACAACTTCTTCAACAAACATATCATACGGACGCACCCACAATTTATTATCACCATACAAGGCACGATAAACCACCATTTTCTCGCAAGTTTCGGAATGATAGGCGATATCTTCAACCAAATAGTAATCACCTTAAAGTGACGATAAACTCCCTTGATTTTTAGTTCCATGCTGGAATTATAGAAAAATCCGTATCAACTGTCAACTGAAGGCTATGACCGACATTTATAATCAACAAGCAATTATTCTTACACAAAAAATTAAGGCTTGAAAATTAAAAATTCAAGTGATATAATCGCAACTGTGAAAAAATTAGATAAACTTTTAACGAGACATTTAAAAATAAAAAACAAAGGGGAAAGAGGAAATCCCCGAGATAATTCTAGAAACCAATGTAGAAAAATCGAAAGGTTGGTTTGTCTAAATGGGAATATTGATGATAAAATGTTGGATG
>JAFZUF010000085.1 GCA_017618475.1 Clostridia bacterium | reverse complement strand
TTACCGTTGAAGCACCAACTGAAGTAGCCGTTGCAGTCAGCGGACGAACCCCTATGTGTTCCGTTATCCAGTGCCGTTTCTCCCTCAATGGCGGCTATAGCCAGTGTGGTGTTTACGGTGGCCATAATATCGTCGCGTAAGAACATGCCCAGGTCGACGGGTTCGGGGTGGTAGTATGCACCGGCGGCGAAACCCTCACTACCGGCAATGCCGTAGGTCTGTGCGTTGTATTCGGGTGGGTATGCCGGAATAATCACATAGTCATAGTTCACGTTCATGCAGTCGGCTTTCACCTCGGTTTGGTTCTTACCCTTGCCGAGCATGGTGTATGTAATGCCGCTGTTGGCATCCAGTTTCATGCAGTGCGACATCAGGTAGCCGTCATATTGGCATGTCATTTGTCCGTACCACGCTTCGTACTGTGCTTTCAATGCACTAAAGTTGTAAGTCTCGCCGTGAATGGTCACGTTGTCGTTGCCGTGGAAGAGGTTGTAGTAGTATGCTTGCATGTAAAGGTGTTCGTTGTCGCTGCCGCTATAGTTTTCAACGTCGGCTTCAAACTCTGTCTTTTTCATGACGGCTGCGTGTGTTCCCTGGGTGCCGCCCTCGCCATCGTCAACATAGCCGTCGCTGCCGTTGGTGCTTGCCCACGACTTCCATTTGGCAAAGTTAATGCCGGTAAGGTACGAATAATCGAAACCGTCATTGCCGATGCACGTCGTACTGGCTGCAACCAGGTTTTTGCCCGTCAGTATGCTGCTGGCGGCTGCACCTCTAAAGTTGTGGTGTGTGGTGCTGCCAATAAGCGTGTAACCGGCATTGGGGTTGAATGTGCCGCCCACGCCTGGGGCTGCTGGGTTGAGTGAACGGTAGAAAGCAAACATGCTGCAATCAATCACGGTGCAAGCTGTCAGTGCCGAGGTGGTCAACGTGTTGGCTCCGTAACCGCCAACCTCGCAACCAACACCCTTGCCGTCGGCCAGTGCCGCAAAGGTAATGTAAGAAGCGTTAAGCGCGGTAAACTTTCCAACGATGGTTGTCATTGCTTCGTTGGCCTCCCAGGTAATCGTTGTTGTTGCAATGCTGGCGTTGCCCGATGCAGCCGAAAGCGTGATACTACCGGCGTTGGTATTGTCAATCTCAATGCGGTAGTAGCATGATGTGGCGGCAACCGTGTTGCTGTAGATGCTCTGCGTCGGCATCGCGTCTGTCTTGGCCACAAATCGCGCCTTGTTCCCTGCGGTTCCAACGTACACGTCGTTGTTGGTCTCATAACGCTTGTGGTCATAAGCTGCCAACACATCGGCAATGGCCGCATTTTTCACAATCACATACACCCTGCCGTATTTGTCATAAAACAGCATATCACCAACGGCCAGGTTGTCGGCGGTGAGTGGCTTCATGCGTGGGTCTGCCGGTGCCGAAAGAATATCGGCAACCGACCCTATCGGCTCCACTTTGTCGGCATCCCACGGGGTGTTTGCTTCATGTGCCGTGGTGAAGCGGTACACGATACCGCCTCTCAATGTGTATGCACCGACGGCATACTCTTTTGTTTCGCGGAAATTTTTAATTCCCAGGGCTGCAAGTCCGCTGTTGTCGCGGACGCTCCCCATTCCTATTAGTAAACCCATATTCTCTGTGTTTTAGCACCCCCATTTAAGGTTCGGTGCGGTTAATACGTTGTTTTGTTTAATCTCGCGGACAATTTCGGGGTTCCAACCAATGCCAAACACGGTTTCAATGTATGTGCCTGGCTGCATGTCCCACAAATTGACCTCCAGCGTAACGGGGTCGTCGCCGTCATTCTTAATGTTGAACGGCGTGCCGGAAACCTCAAAATTTTTGGTGTCGAGGTCGGCAATAACACCCATTTTTGAAATCTGCGCGGAAACTGCCGCGCCCATTCTTGTTGTATCTCCCATTGTATTGAATTTTTGTGCAAAAGTACAACTTTTGCGGATTATTATAATACGTTTTAGGTTTGAGTTTTTGAATAGTTATTGCAGTTAGTTACGCACAATGTCGTTAATGGCTGGCAAAACGGCGCATTGTTGTTGGTGTGCTTGTGTGTGTGCGCATGTTGATGCGCTCTGTGGGAAGTCCGGCGTATTGCCGTATGCGGCTTGCATCTG
>JAFZUF010000084.1 GCA_017618475.1 Clostridia bacterium | reverse complement strand
CAAACCAATGGTAGTCATTAACAACAAACAGCCAGTAAGTGGTATGATTTATAACGATCAAGTTGAATTAAAACTAGTTGATTATGGCGATACCTTTTTGCGTAAATATTATCAGTCTTTGGTTGATTCAAATGTTATTACAGCTGATAATCTTTTCTTTAACAAATATTATTGTGTTACTAGTATGGAAGTGACTTATACTGGTGCTAATGGTACGAATATTACCAATGAAACAATTAGCAGTAATCAAAAGACGTTCTATTGGGATCAATGTGGTAACTACCGCGTTACGATGATTTATCGCATTTACGGTAAGGGTTCAATTACAACTTACTTAACGGCAGATTATGCTTTCCAAATTATTCCTTCAAAAACTGTGCGCGAAGCTTATAATATGCCGATTTATCCGGATATTCCAGTGTTAGCTGTTATTCGTGATAATTACACAATTCGTGATTACAATATTTATGTTATTGGTGATAACGATAAATATTTAGCATTTGATGCAAACAGCAATCCTGGCTCTTATGTAATTAAGCTACAGGCCTATAATTCAATAATTCAAGATTATATTGTTCATGAAGTACGTTTTAACGTGCAACATAAACCAAACAGTGCCGGCAACTTTTTCGTTTTAAGTAGTGCCAGTGGTGCTTCTACCACCAGTGCCGTGACTTTGTATTATAATCCTTATTGGTTGTACTTATCACAAGGTGATGTAACTATTACCTTAAGCAAAGACTATAATGTGCAAAAGGAAATTAAAATTAATAAGGATATTTTAAATGATGCAAATTATAATAACCAAGAATTATTTACGGTGAATGATGCAGGTATTTATCGAGTGTCTGTGCGCGATGCGGAAGGTGATGTAGTGTATAGCGATAGTTGGACAATTAAAGCCACACAGAGTACGTTTGGTTATATTGTTTTAGCTGTAGTTTTAGGAATTGCGGGTATTGGATTATTGGTGTTCTTACGTTTGCGTCATCGTATGACAACAAAATAATAAAATTATTCTAAGCAGTAGTAATTACCAATTTGGCTTTGCAACGCAACATCGATAAAAATATCTTTACCCTCAACAATGCCTTGAGTTAGTAAGTATTGTTTAACAGTCTGATAGGCAAGTGTTGGGGTATTATTCTTTTCACTTAAATGCGCCAAGATTACCTGTGACACATTGGCTTGATATAATTTAGCAATTGTCCGTCCGCATTCTAAATTAGACAAATGTCCGCGGTTACCAAGAATGCGCCGCTTTAACCAATCCGGGTATTTCGGATTAGCCATTAATTTTTGGATATCATGATTACTTTCCAAAACTACAATTTGACACGCCGCAAGATTGTTGAGAATTATATCTGTCATTTGTCCAATATCGGTGGCAATACCAACTGTCGCGTCGCCACATTGAAAAGTATATCCTAAGCAAAAAAGACTGTCGTGTGGTACGGTAAAACAATTAACGTTAATATCATTGATGATAAAATTACTTTCGGTTGCGATAAAGTGGTGAGGTGGTAATTTTAAACTACGACGTAATATTTGGACAAAGCGTTGATGACAATATATCGGAACGTTAAATTGCGTGACAAAATCAGCCACACCTTTAATGTGGTCACTGTGTTCGTGGGTAATAACCAGACCTGTAATAGAATGTGGGTCAATATTGGCTTGCGCCATTAATTTTAAGGTTAAAGATAAGGGTAAGCCGACATCTACCAAAATACCGGTTGTTGTATTACCGACATAGGTAATATTTCCGGCGCTACCGCTACTTAATGTTTGGATTTTTAACACTTTAATAATATACTAGAAAAGATGCTAAAAGTTAAGAATAATTTACGAACAGCTGTGGTGTGTGTAGTCATTGCGTTAGCTTGTCTATTTGGTTATATAATACTGCAAAATTTGTGTGCCGAACTTTTTATCCGTTGGGGGTGGGAAGTGCGTCGTGTGACTGACTTATTTAAATATGGATTTTGGGTAACGTTTTTAGTTGTAGGAATTTTATTTCCAATTCTTGAAGAATTATTTTTCCGCTTGTTAGGTTGTAAACTGTTAAAATTAATTAAGATGCCAGATTGGGCGGTTATTATCATTACCGCAATACTATTTGCGGTTTACCATGGTTCTTGGTCACAAACGGTTTATCAATTGTTAATGGGAATATGGCTAGCATGGATTTTCATCAAAACAAAAAATATTGGTTGGACAATGTTAATTCATGTCATCAATAATACTTATATTATCACATATACATATTTGGCAGGTACGGGGAACGATGCTTTTGATTTAACCGCCTGGAATATCATTTTGTCTGTGGGTTTGGCAATCATTACCACGGTAGCTGTGTTTTTTTTAATCAAAAAAGGAATTCCGAATCATGAAGAATAATCGTTATCTTGTAACTTTAATTATTTATACCACCGCAATTTTCTTGTTAATGGGCGTACAGGTGTTGGCCTCGCTTGGTTGTTTTAATGCTTTATCTGACCAAATGGTGGAAGTTGTTGGCAGCGTGTTACCACAAATTGTGGTTATGTTTGGGGTGCCGTTGATAATGTTATTGTCCGCACAAAAAATCAATCACGAACCGGTTTCATTAAAGCAAGTTAATCAATTTGTGGGTTGGCATCGCATGTCATTTAAGAATGTAATACTGTGCTTGGTCTTGGGTGTTTGCCTTTATCTCTTTAATATTTTTGTTGCTAGTTTTTTTGGTAGTTTCTTAAAATCATTTGGCTATCAATTTAATTCCAATGACAACGCATTTACAGGATATTCAGGTCTGGCAATTAGTATTATTTTAAACGCAGTTTTGCCCGGTATATGTGAAGAATTTTTGCATCGTGGTGTTTTATTAAATGGTATGATTAAGCAATTGGGTGTGCGTAATGCTGTTTTATGGACGAGTTTCTTGTTTGGTTTGATGCATATGAATGTTGGGCAATTCTTTTATGCTTCAATTTTGGGTTGGTTTTTAACTATGGGGGCTTTGGCATCTGGATCGTTATGGGGAAGTATCATTTTACATTTTACCAATAATGCTTTAGCAACATATTTTAGTCATGCTGAAGAATTAAATTTACCCGGGGCAAGATTGATGAACGCAGTGTTAGGTAATTGGGTGTCAATTATTTTGACGTTGTTAGTTGTTGTGATTTTAATTGGAGAAATTCTTCGTATTATGGCGCGCGATAAATTTAATCGTAATTTAGATAGTTATACGGTACGTTATTTGGCATCGCAAAACCAATTTAATGTTGAAGATTTTGATAAAATAAGAGCAGTTTTACCAAGGGCAATTCGCACTATGCCAACTTGGAAGGCTACCATGTCGTACGTGGAAACATTTGACCAACCGCAACGAACAAAACCAATAGAACGCGCTTTATTAACGGCGGTGTGGGTTGCTGGCGCTGCATTAACAGTTTTATCTTTTATTTGGGGGAGATGGTAATGAACTTTATGCAAGCAGCAGTGGAGCAGGCTCAGATTGCCGCTAGACATGGT
>JAFZUF010000083.1 GCA_017618475.1 Clostridia bacterium | reverse complement strand
TCCGTTAGATGGTGGTAAGATTTTGGCGCAAGTTGTACCGGTCAAAATCATTTTTATTTGGTCGAATGTTATCTTTGTTACAGTGTTAGTCTTGGCATTAATTTTCTTTAATTGGTGGTGGATTTTCTTTGCGGTGGCGGTGTTGATTCAAATTAATTGGGATTTTAAGCAATCGGTCTATGCTGATAAATTTAGTTATCGCGCGCAGCAAAAAACGGGACGATTTGTTCGTTGCGCGGTTTTGACAACAACGACTTTATTTAGTGCTTACCAAATGATTAATAAAAAACAACCGACCGAATTTGTGATAATCGATAAAAACAACCAAATTTTTTACGAAAACGATTTAGAGCAGTGGTTGCTAAAATATCCAACCAATACAATTTTGCGGCAATGTGTAAATAATTAAAATAAAAAAGCGCAGGTTTTTGCGCTTGATTTGGTGGCGATGGCTGGAATCGAACCAGCGATACCCGGGGTATGAACTCGGTGCATTAGCCGCTGTGCTACATCGCCGTATAGACACTATACCAAAGATTAAGAAATAACGCAAGATATTTATGGTTGCAATTTTTAAGGTTATGTTGTATCATATCGTTGTATCTTTTTCCTACAGTTGCGAACTGTAGGCGTTAGACCATAAAAGGAGGTAAAAAAATGGAAAACAAGAAATCGTACGAATGTATGATTGTTGTGGACGCAAAATTAACCGAAGCTAAACGCGAGGAGTTAATTGCCAAGTTTAAAAAAATGGCAGGTGAAGAAACTACCGTTGAAAAATTGGGACAAAAGAAATATGGTTTCTATTACTTATTAAATTTCAGCGCAGCTCCGGAAGTTCCAGCTAAGATGACAGCGTTAATGAACATTACCGAAGGTATTGACCGTCATTTGTTCGTTGCTCAGACTGACATTATGTTGGCGCAAGACGTGATCCGCAAACAAAATCGTGCTAAAGCACGCGAAGAGTACTTGGCCAAGAAAGAAAAAGAAGTACGTGAAAAAGAATCCAAAGAAGTTAAAGAAGGAGAATAATTTACCATGAATAAAGTTTTTTTAGTTGGTAATTTAACGCGTGATCCCGAATTGTCAACGGTTGGTGCTAACAATGCCAGCGTTTGCCGTTTTGCAATCGCGGTTAATCGTCGTAACGGTGGCAATAAAGAAACCGATTTTTACAACATTACCGCATGGCGTGCGTTAGGCGAAAATTGCGCTAAATTCATTAAAAAAGGTAGCAAAGTTGCCATTTGTGGTGATATCCAAATTCGCAATTACGAAGACAAAGAAGGCAACAAACGTACTTCGGTCGAAGTTACAGCCACGGAAGTGGAATTCTGCGACCGCAAGGGTGATGAACCCAGCACTTCATATGACCAAACTAATAACGTTGATATGAAGCCAATCGCTGATGATTCGTTGCCATTTTAATTAAAAGGAGAAATTATGGGAGAAAATTTATCGACTCGCGAAGTGATTGAAGAACTTAGCCGTCAAGAAAATAAAGCCAAAAAGAACGCTGGTGAAAACACCGAAGAACGTAAAGAAAAACGTGCACCTCGTCAAAAACGTCGCGTTTGTCCTTTCTGTATGGAAAAAGACGAAGCAAAACGCCCGTTGTACATTGACTATAAAGACCCACGTTTGAAAAAATACATTTCCGAAGGTGGCAAGATTTTCCCACGTCGTCAAACCGGTTTGTGTGCCGCTCATCAACGTGAATTGGCACGCGCAGTGAAAACCGCGAAGAACATGGGCTTATTGTAATTTCGTTGTTTACAACTTAATAACAGGAACAAAAAATAACGCATATATTAAACCGTGCGTTATTTTTTTGTTGGGATTGGCGGTGTGTCAATGTCCGCGCTGGCTAAACTTTTACTAAATCAAGGCAAACAAGTCGCGGGCAGTGATGCGGTCGCGTCCGCCAATACGCAAGAATTATCTGCGCTTGGCATTCCTGTTTACATTGGTCATACTGCCGACAATTTACAGCACGATGAGGTGGATTATTTAGTGATTAACGGCGCGATTGCCGATGATAATCCGGAGTTGTTATATGCTAAGGCGCATGGCATTAAAATTATTTATCGGGAAACTTTGTTAGCCCAAATTGCGCGGCGTTACCAAAATGTGATTGCGATTGCCGGCTGTCATGGTAAAAGTTCAACAACGGCGATGATTGGTACAATTTTTAAGCAGGCGGGACGGCAACCCACCGTCCATAATGGTGTGCAAAATAATTTGCAAATTGGTGGTAAGCAATGGTTTGTAACCGAAGCGTGCGAATTTAGAAAAAGTTTTTTGAAGTTGAAACCACGTGTGGCGGTAATTACTAATGTTGATGCCGACCATTTGGATTGTTATCAAAATTTAGACGAAATTAAACAATGCTTTGTACAGTTTGCGGCACAAAGTGAAATTGTAATTAAGAACGCTGCCGACATTAATAGTGTGGCTTTACGTGGTCGCCGTCGCACGGTAACCTTTGGTATCAACAGTGGGGACGTGCATGCCAAAAATTTAATGCTTTTACCTAATGGGGGACACAGTTTTGAAGTTGTTGTTAACCCTAACGTGTTTGGCGCGTTTTACCAATTACCGCGTTTCAATGTGCATGTGCCGGGTTTGCATAACGTCGCAAACGCCTTGGCTGCCATTACGTGCGCTTTGGTTTGCCAAATCGATTTAGGTTCCACCCGCCAAGCAATCGCGGATTATCGGGGTATTGCGCGCCGTTTTCAACACTTTGCCAAGATTGGCAACACGCCCGTGATTTTGGATTATGCGCATCATCCACGCGAAATTGCTACGACCATTCAAACCGCAAAAAATATGTATCACAAGTTTTTGGTGGTCTTCCAACCACACACTTATACGCGCACGTTATCGTTATGGGACGACTTTGTCAAAGTGTTAAGTACGGTGCCAAGTTTGGTAATGTACAAAACTTTTGCGGCGCGTGGTAAAACGATTGTTGGCGGACGGGCATTGGACTTAAGTCGGCAACTAAAAGTTAAGTATTTGGCAACCACCAAAGCGTTAAGCGAATATTTGCAACAAGTCGCGCCCAAGTACGATGCGATTATCTTATGTGGGGCGGGTGACGTGGTTAGTGGTGAATTTTTGCGCCAAAGTAGTTTTGCGACATTTGATTGACAAGTTTAATTTGGCATGTTAATATAAACGTTATGAAAGAGAATATTCATCCTAATTATCACGAAGCCGAATTCGAATGTGCTTGCGGTAACAAATTTACTTGTGGAACCACCAAAGAAGGTGATGTCGTAAAAATTGATATTTGTTCAAAATGTCATCCATTTTACACTGGCAAACAAAAGATTGTTGATACGGCTGGTCGTGTAGATAAGTTCAACAAACGTTATGCTGCTAAAACAAAATGAAATTAGCACAACTGATTGCGCAAACCGGAGAGCATGAAGCGACAATCCAAGTTTTGTGCCATTTGTTAGAAGCCAAACGGACGAACGTCTTTTTGGTAAAAGATATCAGCGAACCGATTGCGGCAAAAACAATCCAAATTATTGAAGAATATAAAAAAGGTATTCCTTTGGCGTATTTGCTGGGGAGTACTTATTTTTATAATCGCAAGTTTGTGGTAACACCCGACGTTTTGGTACCACGCCATGATACCGAAGTTTTGGTTGAATTGGCGGAGAAAAAAATTATTGCCGATTGTTTAGCGCGGATTGACGAATGTAAATCCAAGTACCGCATTTTGGATTTATGTTGTGGATCGGGAATTATTGGCATTTCGTTAGCTTATCTTTGTGATTGGTTACATGAACGTCAACGTAATCACTTTTATGAAATTGTTGCCGCGGATTACAGTCTTGCCGCTTTGGAAGTTGCTACCAAAAATGCGGCTTTGCATCACGCCGATATTAATTTCGTGCATAGTGATTTATTTAACGATATTCGCGGTAAGTTTCATTTAATTGTTTGCAACCCACCATATGTCCGCACAACCGAGATTGGCGTAGAAGACGAATGGACGTTGAAGGAACCGCGCATAGCGTTAGATGGTGGCATTGATGGCCTGTATTTTTATCGTCGTATTTTGGCGAATGCCAAACAGCACCTTGTTCCGAACGGCATGATTATCTTTGAAATTGGTTATGACCAAGCCAAAGCGGTGGAAACGATTGCTTTGGAAAACGGTTATCGCAGTGTTGAAACATTTAAAGATTTGGCAAATCGCGATCGAGTTGTTACAATAAGGGTATAATGTTCGAAGAAGTAGGCGCGTTAGAATCAAAATATGTGGCATTGTTGCAGCAAATGACTTTGCCGGAAGTCTTTAATGATTTTGCCCGTTATACCCAAATTTCCAAAGAAGTATCCAAATTGGAACCCACCGTTGAATCCTATCGCAAATATCAAAAGATTTTGAATGATATCACTTCGGCGCAAAAAATTACCGACCCCGACTTAGTGGAACTTGCCAAAGAAGAAATTGCACAAAACCAAATTCTTTTGGAAAAAGCGGAAGAAGAATTGCGCACCTTGTTGATGCCTAAAGACGAACGCGACGATGCCAACGTCATTATTGAAATTCGTCCGGCGGCGGGCGGTGACGAAGCGTGCTTGTTTGCCGCCGTGCTGTTACGTATGTATACTTTGTACGCTAACGCCAATGGCTTTAACGTGGAAATTACCGATATTGAAGAAAACGGGATTGGCGGGGTGAAGACCGTTACGTTCATGGTTAAAGGTTCGGGCGCTTATTCGAAGTTTAAGTTTGAAAGCGGTGTGCATCGCGTACAGCGTGTTCCCGAAACCGAATCACAAGGTCGTATCCATACCTCAACTGCTACGGTTGCGGTTTTACCCGAAGCGACCACGGTCAATTTTCAAATTGACGAAAAAGATTTACGGGTTGACGTTTATCGCGCATCGGGGGCGGGCGGACAGCACATTAACAAAACCGAAAGTGCAATTCGGATTACCCACATTCCAACCAACACGGTGGTAACGTGCCAAGACGGACGCAGTCAAATTCAAAACCGCGAAAGGGCGATGACGGTGTTGGTATCTAAGTTGGCACATTATTACCAAAGTTTGGAAGACGAAAAATACGCATCGGCGCGCCATGACCAAATTGGTACCGGCGACCGTAGCGAACGTATTCGCACATACAATTATCCACAAGGTCGCGTGACCG
>JAFZUF010000082.1 GCA_017618475.1 Clostridia bacterium | reverse complement strand
AAGTGGGTAATAACCACTTACGGCCACGATTATAAAAAGCCTGTAAAGGCTTGTACTTTTGCTATTGATACTGAAACACAAACGTACTTTGACGGCAAACTATTAAGCAATAAAGCGTTATTTAAAAAAGTTAAAGATTTAAACAACGATGCGAAGCGCAAACGCTTGCACAACGTAACGTGGGCGTGGCAATGCTACGACGAATATAACGGCTTTTTTATGACTAACGACTTTGAAACATTTTTACTTTATCAATGCGCATGCGGTTACATGTTTGGGTGGTGCTATAACAGCACTTTTGACTTTGCACAAATAGACTATGAAATACTAGCCAAAGGGCGCGAAAAATGGAAGCCACACCAACACGTTAAACGTGGCAGTGGCGAAGCCTATAACAAAGGCCAAGCATGGACTTATGAAAGCATACACAACGACATGGGCGCACGATACGCTTATAAACTTTGGGTAGAATATAAGAACGCATCACGCCACAAATACGTGCATGCTATTGAATACCGCGACTTTATGAAACTTGTAACAGGTGGCTTAAAGAAGTTGTTAAACGACTTAGACGTACGCGACAACGACGGCAACCCTATAAGAAAGTTAACAATGGAATACCAAGCCGTAAGCACTGACGTTGACACTATAAGCGACGACGACATAGCCTATTGCGAAAACGACGTTAAAGGCTTATACTTCGCTATTAAGCAATTTAACGTAACCATTGAGCAACAAAGCATTAACGAGTTGCACATATTTGGTAAAGACACCAACATAATGACCGCAGGCGGTTTTGCTAAGCATGAGTTATTACGTAGCCTTTACCCAAACTTAAAAAACAAACGTATGCGTATTAAGGCTTATCAAAAGCAACACCCTTTAACACAGGCACAAGACGAATACTTACGTAAAAACTACTTGTACAGGGGTGGCGTGGTTATTGTTAACCCTTTATACAATGGTAAGTTATTAACCAAGCAAAACATGGGTAGGCCTATGAACAGGTATGACGTAAACAGCGAATACCCCTACGCTATGAGCGTAATAAACGACCTTATAGGCAGGCCTGTACGCAAGAAGTTAAGCGAGTACGAAGCCATGCCAAACAAGGACGAATACGAAGCCGTTTACATACTTAAAAGCGCGTATGGCATCGTAAAAGAAAACTACTTAGGCGTTTGGTACGACCCTTTTAAAAAAGACTTTGTAAAGGTTATAAATGAAAGTGGCACGCACTTAATGTTTGAACGTGAAATAAACGAAATGGCCGAGTGGTACGACGACTTTACAATTAGTTGTGACGAAGTGCTTTTATGGAAGAAAGGCAAAAAGGCTTATGCGCCTTTTGTATATGAAAACTACGAGTTAAAAGCGCAGGCCAAGAAAGACAAAAACGCAACCTTACAGCAAACAACAAAACTTAAATTAAACAGCAGTTATGGCAAACTTGCCGAGCGTGTAGAAAGGGTAATAGGCCACTACGAATTGAACGAAGAAACAGGCGCAATACACTTTGTACGCGACGAAACAAAAATTGATGCAGGCAGTAGCATGAACGTTGCTATTGGTGCGTTAGTAACCTGTGTGGCACGTTGTTACATACTTAGTAAAATACGTGAAGTTTGCGCAGGCGATATTAAGCACAAGTTTGTTTACATTGATACGGACAGCATACACGCTTTTGCCGACTACCCAAAGGCCGATGCTTACGCCTTAGGCGGTTTGAAGTTAGAAGCGCAATGCGATGCCGTAAAATACATTGCGCCTAAAACATACATTGATATTGAACGGGTTAACAAAGACAGCACAATTGACTATGACGCAATAGAAGTACACAGCAAGGGCATAAACCTAAGCGCAATTATTGCTGACTTAAAGAAGAAACAAAAAGGCAAAAAGCATAACTTGCCTACCTTAGAATTAGTTAACCGCAAAATAGAATACGGCGCACAATATCTTTGCTTAGTGGCAATGAACGTAAAAGGTGGTAAAGTATTGATACCAACACTTAAATACCTTGCACGCGAAGAATTACGCCCCAAAGGCGAAGACGACAAAGTAGTATTTACAAACTACAACGGTAATATGTTTATTGAAATATAGAAAGGACACAGGACAATGAACAAATACAAAGTGAAGTACAGCAAAAAATGTACATGTAAAGTTACAACATTTTATATTAAAGACGAAGCCATTTTAAACTTTGCTAATAGTATTAACTTTCAAGCGTTTGTTAAAGATGCACTAACCAACGCTTTAAACGACCAAGTTATAAGTGGCAAGCCAAGCATATACGCTAAGGGTGTAAAGTTATGAGCAATGCACGCAAACGTTACGAACAATTGCAAGGTTTTAGAAGATTAAGAAAGGACAAAAAGCAATGGAACAATACTACAAGTGGCAAAACGGCAAAAAAATTAAAATGACAAGCCGAGAAGTTAAAGCGTATATTATGCGCGTTAACAATTGGACTAGCGAGCAATACACCAAGCAACGCGACATTTTTAAAAACAAGTTAAGTGCTTATGAAAGTTACCAACGAAGCAGGGGCGTTGCAGTACAACACCAAAGCCCAACAGCATTACTTTTTAAAGAAGCAAAAGCAAAGCAAACTTATGGTGCTGAATATACCCCAAGTATGAAGATGCAACAAATACGCAGTTTTAGTGCTTATAGCATCACTAAGGGCAGGCAATTAGCACAAGGCGAAACTACAAGCGCAAGACGATACCAAGAAAGGCAAAAAAGTGCATACGGCGATTATGTACAACGTCGTTTTGGTGGCCTTATTGACAACAACCCTGTTGCACAAAAAATTGATGCCATGATAGACGACCCCGTAAAGAAAGAAAAGGCTTTAAGTGATTTAGCCGACAAGTTAAACGCTAAAATAACCGAAGACGAAAAAGTAGAAGCAAACGAAGCCATACCCGTAAGCAGTGAAACATACGGAAGTGGCGACGAAATAGACTTTGACATAAGCGAGTATTTAGACTAATACTACAAAAACGTTGATTTAAGACACGTTTATTATAAAATAGTATTAGATAATAGGGCGGGGCTGTTTGTGTGTTTACAGCGGGTGTAAACGTTGTTTACGGGCGTTTTAGACGATTAAACACATAGAAAGGACAAACACACATGGCTGACACACCATTACTTAATGTATTTGGCGCAAAGTTAAGCAAGAACGGGCAACGCATCGTACTTGTATTAGTAACAGGCGAAAACGAAAACAGGCAATTTTATAACGCCTGCATATCGTTAGACGAAACCGCCAAAGCAAACGGCTACATTGACGAAATTAACAACGAAGCCGTAATACGCGTAAACTTATTAGACAATAAGCCAAGCGACACACCATTTTGATACTAAGATTTAACAGCCACTTATGCGCTTATGGGGTAAACGCTACGAAAACGCGCCCATAATACTGCCTTTTGACCCATAACGTTGTTAACTATCTATGTATAACATAAGCCCAAAGCGTAACCATGATTTACACCCTTTGGGCTTTCACTGCATGAAAGGACTTTTAAACACATGACCGAAAAAGAATTAAAGCAAAAAGAAGAAGACTTAGCGAAAAAGCAACAAGAATTAGACGACAAAGAAGCCGACTTACAGGCCAAAGAAGAAGCCTTAAAACAGCGCGAAGATGCCTTAAAAGAAAACAAGGAAGACACACAAGCCCTTGTTAAGCAAGTTAAGGACGAATACGACGCAAAAGTTGCTAAACTTACTGAAATGTACGAAAGTAAGTTAAAAGAACGTAATAACGTTATCAAGCAATTGTTAAAAGGTGGCGACGCTAACGAGCCACAAAACGACTTAATTGCTAAGATAAATGCGCGAAGAACAGCGCAAAACAAAAAATGGTAAAACCAAGAAAGGACACTTTTATAACTTATGGCACAAGTTATTACAATTGACGTTGCAGGCTTAACAGGTAGTGATACTTTCCCTGTTAACGCAAACGACGTGTACGACCTAGTAGAAACTATCGCCGTACAAAACATTAGAGCGGTTAAATCTTCAAACCGCATTGAAGATGCTTTCTATGACTACGTTGTTGAAAACGGCGCAGTTATTGAAGAAGCAATTATTGAAATGGCCGAAAGACAGGCTTTTGTTAAAACAGGCGCGCCTGACTTATCGCCAAAAGACCCAAACTTAGACGTTAAATACTTTAACAATTGGGAAGCAAAACAATTTGAAACTACAATTAGACGTAGCGATATTAGAAAAATTATCGCTGACAAAGGCACAGGCTTTGACGAAGTAGTTAGCGCAATTTTAGCCACGTTAAGCGAGGGCGAGGGCTACGACGACTACTGCGCAATGCGTGATATTTTAAACGACGACGTAAACGTTGGTTACGATATGAGCGCAAGCGGTGGCATTTTTGCAGGCTATGCCCCTAAAAACATGAAAGGCGTTATTTTTGCAATGCGCGAAATGTACAATGCCTTAAAAGCCACAAACTTAGTTGGCTTAGATGCACAAAACGGCATTTTACAAGCAACACCTGTTGAAGACATTAGAATTGCTGTTAGTGAAACACTTTTAAACTTAATGGACATTGTTGAATTGGCAAACGTCTTTAACCTTACCAAAGAAGAATTATTTGGCAAGTTAGTTGTTATTCCATTTGAAGCCGATAGCCAAGACTACAACCCTGCCCGTATCGTTGTTTATGACCGCAAGGCCTTAGGACGTGGCACACGTTTATTTGAATACAGCCAAGACATTATTGGCAAAGGTTTATACACAAACCACTATTTAACCACTGAACGTTGCTACTTCTATAACCCATTATTTAAGTGCGTGTCATTAGACGTTACAAGCGCGATGCAAGCCGAGTTTGGCGCAATTATGGAAGCAACCGAATACTACGACATTACCCAAACTTTAAGCCATTGCAAGAGCAACAACCAAGCCTTAACAATTGAAAAAGGCAAGACCTTTAAGGCTGTTTATACTGCCGATAGTGGCTACACCTTAACAGGCGCAAGCGTTAGCGTTACAATGGACGGCAACGCAGTTGCAAACGCTTACGACAACGGCGTTGTTACAATTGCAAACGTTGACGGCGATATTGTCGTATCAATTACAGCCGTTAGCGCGTAGTAAAAGAAAGGCAGGGCTTTAATTATGGCAAGACGTAAAATTAAAGACCTTAACCCCGTTAGTACATGTAAGGCTAACGGGGTTTACAGCCGTTTTGACGAATACTTTAACTTGCTTATGAACGCCGTAAAAGTGGTTAGCGCACAAGGCGAAGAAGCAATTAACTACGAAACTGAAACATTTTTAAAGCGCGGTTTATTTGAAAACGGCGCAATGGGTTATGACAAACTTACTAAGCAATGGTATTACGTTTATGGGCAAGGCCTAAACAAGTTTGGCAACCCTACAAGCCTTATTTTTGTAACAGCCAACGGCAAAACTTTTGAACGTAAGGCCTATTACGAAAACGAAGAAGACGGGGCTTATAAAGTTGATGCCTTACCTATCAATATGTCAATGTCGCAATTGATTAAAGCCACAACCGACTTTATGACTAATTGCGAAGTTGCAATGAAGCAAAACTTAGAAGCATGCAAAACACCTTATATTGTTGTATGTAAAGACGAAAAATTACGTTTATCGTTTGAAACTGCTTTACAACAAAAAGTATTAGGCCAAGCATGTATTGTTGTTAGCGAAGACTTAGGCGACGGCCTTAAAGCCGTTGACATTGGCGTTACTTATTTAGTAGATAAGTTTGCGGAAGCACGCGACACTGAACGCGACACCTTATTAAATAAGTTAGGCATTTTAACTGCTAATACCGATAAAAAAGAACGCGTGCAAAGTGCGGAAGTTAACGCATCATTAGGACAAGCAAGCGACTATATTTACATGCTTATTGATAACTTTAATAAGCAATGCGATAGTTACGGCTTACCTTTTAAAATGACCTTTAACGGAAGCATGGAAGAAATATACTTACAAGACGTTGACGGCGACGGCGACATTGACGTTAACGACATTGAGAAAGGACAACAAATACAATGATTAAATACGAAACAATTATTAGTAACTTTGACGACAAAACAACATTGTATAATTGGTTACGCAAAGTTGAAGAAGCCTTAAAGCATGCAAGCGCAACAAACTTTGTTGTCAATAAAAAGGGTAACGCCACTTTGTCGTTTAGCATCACTTTTGCTGACGGCACAACCCTTGAAAGTGGCGACATTGTTTTACAACAAGGCGAAAGCGTTGACGATGCCCGCATTGCAAGTGGTATTTTACAATTACACCTTACTAACGGCACATGGTTAACAGCAGGTAACATTAAACCTGTTAGCAATTTTAGTATTGATGCAAGCCAACATTTAATTGTTAACTACCAAGACGGCACAAGCCAAGATTTAGGCGCAATTTTTAATGGTAATATAAACATTAGTGGCGACTTAGCAGTTACAGGCGATATAACAGGGTCAAAAGTTGATTGCACACTTGTTACAGGCGACGAAATTGTTGAAAAAATGAGCGGTTATAGTTTTGAAAACATACCAAGCGCAAACGTAAATAAAAATGTAAACTTTGCGGGTGCGGTTAAAAATGGCAATAAATTAACCTTTGTTGTTGCATGCGACTTTAAGCGTGTTGACGACCAAGCAGGGTCGTTAGGTGCTTTTGCTTTTAACTTTCCGCAAGCAGTAGGCGAAAAATTATACCCAAGTGCTTTATTGGGTAATAATTGTCTAACAACGGGCAAGTTGATATTAACTACCGACATTTACGGCAATGGTGTAACGTGTGAATATTCAATACTTAAATATTCAAATACACGTTTTACAATTTATATTTATAGCGCAAATAATATGGTATTAAATACCGACTATTACGGACGTATTGAAGTAACTTTCTTATTAAGTGATAACTTAGCGCAATAAGGTGGCTGTTTATGAAAAACGAATTGATAGGCGGAAGCATTGGCACAGCATTAAGTGCAGTAGGTACAGGCCTACAACCCAACGAAGTTTTAGAAACAATAAGCCTTGTTATTACAATTATTGGTGGCCTTATTACTTTTATTATTGTACCACTTATTACATGGTACAAAAATGCTAAAAAGGACGGCAAAATTGACGCTGACGAAGCAAAAGAAGCAGTAAAAATTATTACTGACGGAAGCGAAAAAATAAAAGGCAACGTTAACAACGAGAAAGGCGAAAAATAGATATGGCGAAATATACAACACTATTAGCCGAGTATTTAGAAAGGGGCGGGGTTTTGCCCGCTTCTTTCGCCGAAATAGACGGCTTTGAAGACATTTTTAAAAAGCACTTTTGCGACAGCGAAATAGGCTTTGAAACTGATTTACTTTTCTTTATGCACTTAGACGAATTAGCCGACATTAACATACCTTTATATAAGGCTAAGTTACAACGTTTGGCTAGTGCATGGTTAGAATACGACGCGCCCGCTAAGGTTACATATACAACCGAAAACAAAACCTTTAATGGTGGCGAAACAAAAGGCACTACAACCGAATTGCCTTTTGATAGTGCAAACGCCGAGCCAAACTTAATTACAAAAAACGATGCTTATAAAAATACTGAAAACAGGGGTACACAAGTACGCGAAACAGGCAAAACAATTGACGAAGCACAAAAGGCCATTGAGTTTTTAAACGAAAAAGCCCATAGTCTTATTAACGAATTATTGCAGGTTTTTAAACCTTGCTTTATGGCGGTGTATTAGTATGGCAAGACAATTAGCAATTTACTATGACATAACATTAAATACAGGACGCGATACACACTTTTTTTATCGTGAGTTTTACAAGTTTTTTAATTATTTAAGTAATAACTATTTACTTAAAACAATAAACCTTGATAATTACCGAATAAATACAGGTGTTGTTAAAGTTAGTACTACGTACATGTCGCTTGAAAATCTATCACGTATTACATACTTAATTGATTATGACCAAGATAACGTAGACCCCGTTGTTTTTCATTATTATCGTTGTTACATTGTTAAAAGTTATGAAATACAAAGCGGTTATGTTGTATTTTATGTACAAAATGATAGTT
>JAFZUF010000081.1 GCA_017618475.1 Clostridia bacterium | reverse complement strand
CTTAAAAGAACCCGCAAGGGTTTTTTTAATGCACGTTTTGATGTTACCATCAATAAACTGAGTTATGGAATCAACAACTGTCACTGTCCGCACCCAACCCGATGCCTTGGTTAAAATTTACGACGAAACGCGCGATGAAATTCTTTATATTGATAACACCGACACCGATGGCACCACCGCCCCAATTAATTTACCAAGTGATGGCGGTCATTACTTTGTTGACGTTACCACGTTTGATACTGCACTATCTCAGTCAAAGTAAAAATTGTGTTTGGAAAACCACTGGCACTATAGTATGCTGGGTTATTTATGTTACGAAAGAAGCTAGTGATTAATTTAGCAATCATTTTGATTTGCGGCACGGTGGCATTATCGTTACCGGTGATTGTCAATCACTTGCCAAAAACAACCAATGCCAGCACAAACACGAATAAAGAAAATTGTACGACAATCACACCCAATACCGATTGGTACTTGACTAGCATTTTTGTTGGTCACCAATACCATGACAAAGTTGATTGCGGTGTGGTTTGGCAAATTGAACAAAAATGTGGTGATAACGTCATCGCAACATGGGACGAAATTTACGCAAACATTAACACGGCTAACCCACTTAGCTACGATCATGAAAATTTGACTTTAACAAGTTATGGCTTAGTTTATATTGGGCTGCAATCAGATGCTGATTACCAAATCTTGTATGCATCAGGTTATCAATCAACAGTGATTTACCAAAACCACAGTTGTGTTTTAACCTTAAATTAATTTTAACAGTTGATTAAACTTCGCGACGACGGTTCACGAACCAACCAGCCGTAACAAAACCGACCGCATAAACTATTGGCATCACAATAGCGCGCACCAATGCAGCGGTGGTTAATTGTTGACTATTCATTAAATTTGCCAAAATCATTTCTAAATAGTAATCCAAAATGTTGAATTCAATTTTGGCAATTTGCATTAAGAAATTAAGCAAAGTGAAAATTAATTCAATTCCTACCACATTTACGATAATACCAACACCGGTTTTATTACAAATCATCGCCACGCCAAAAAACATACCGTGCATACCGACTAATACTAAGAATTGTAATGCTAAATTAGCCCACATGTAACTAGCGATACTGGCAACATGTCCGCCCAACACCAAAGTAAAGACAAAACCAAATAACACGTAAAAGATTGCCACTGTCAATGTTGCCGCCAAAGAAAGTAAATATTTGATAAAGTAAACAGACGTACGGCTGTAACCACGCGCATAAATATTTTTAATCGTGTGTTGCGAAAAATCACTACATGCAAAAAGTACCAAATAAGTTCCTAGCAAAGAAGCAATCCCACTGTTTGGCAAAACTACCAACATTGTGGCGGTCGCATTATACATTTCACTGCTATCCCCAACAAAATCACTCATCACGCGACCTAAAATCATGAAAAGAATAATACTTAATAAACCTAAGCCAAAAATAATGTAAAAACTTTTGGAATGTAATAACTTACGGAATTCAAATTTAAACAACTTTTTCATGCTTTACCTCCCATGCGTTGAATAAAGTAATCTTCCATGTTATCGGCCGCAAAAGTAATATCTTGCACTGCGACTTCATTTTTTACCAATTCTTTGGTTACCTTCGCACTATCCACCGTAATACCAACGACATCAATACTGTTTTCATTAGCGGTAATCACCGCTTTCGGCGACAATTTTTTAATTACTTTGGCCGCCACCGCGGGCTGGTCGGTTATCACGTGTAACTTTTGTTGGCAACGTTGCATCAGTTCCGTAGCACTGACTTCTTCTACCAAACGACCTTGGTTAATAATACCGTAACGTGTGGTAATCTTAGCCAACTCGTCCAACAAATGGCTGGATACTAACACAGTAACACCTTGTTCACGATTCAAACGCAATAGTAAGTCACGAATCTCTTTAATACCTTCCGGATCCAAACCATTAATTGGCTCATCTAAAATTAATAATTCCGGTTTACCCAACATTGCCAATGCAATGCCTAAACGTTGTTTCATGCCTAACGAAAATTTACTAACATGTTTTTTACCCACATCACCTAAACCCACAAATTGTAAAATGTCATTAATTTCGTTATCGTCTGCACCTGCCAAAATTGCAAAACGTTTCATATTTTCGACAGCCGAACAGTTACCGTAAAAAGCTGGTGCTTCAATTAATGCCCCGACCCGATGACGTTCAGCATTCAAATTACCGTTACTAAATAATTTCATCTGACCTTCGGTTGGTTGCGCCATCCCCAATAATAATTTCATTAAAGTAGTTTTACCGGCACCATTCTTTCCAATGAAACCATAAATATCGCCCTTGGCGACATGCATGTTCACATGGTCAAGTACCGTTTTTTGACCGTAAACTTTGGTCAAATTTTCGGTTTCCACCACATTGTTGGTTTGAAAATTTTCAATCATCACCTTCATAATAACGCGAACGCTACAACATGTCAAACATGACTATCGAGTTAACGAAAAATCGTCCGCCAATTTTTCCGGTGCAACTTTATTCCCGGCAATTCATGACCAATACCGGCACAAATTAAATTCGCACCCGCACTGACATTATCGCCAAATACTACGTTGCCGGCAAAGAAAGCATTATCGCCAACCTTAACATTCTTACCAATTTTGGCTAAACCCAAGACATCAACAAACAATCCTTGCCCCACTTTGAAATTTTCGCCCCTAATCGGGAACAACATGTCGATAATTTCCTGACGACGAGTGGCAGTAGTATTATTGTGATTAAATTCATAAGAAAGGTCATGTGAAAATTTGGTAATTTGCGCCATGCGAACGGAGAAACAATTATACTTTTCACCGTTTAAAGCACTAATGAACGCATCATCGACGTCTAAACCTAAACTGCGCACATGGTGGACAATTCGGTTAATTTCGTCAGGACTACGATGCGTCAAATTATCTTTCGACGTTTGATACTCATCACCAATAATTAATTTGGTTTTGGCCGGATTCCCCAAGGTTAAACTATTTTCCGCGGTAACTTGTTGTGGATGGACGCAAGCACCTAGACCCAAAACGGTACCGTCCGCAATTTTTGCTCCGGCGCCAATAACAGTACTGGCACACAGCCAAGTATCATTGCCCAAAATCACTTTTTGGTTAGGTTGGACATTAGTATCTAACGTTGCGCCAATGCGCACGTCTTCCCCAATTAATGCGTAATTGCCTAATTCTGCCAAAGTAAATTTGCCAAATTTAACATTTTTGTTAATCGACGACATATTATTTTGGTCAAAATCGACCGCCCCCACCGTGCAATAAAACTCATCACAAACACTCGCAAAAAAACCATGTTCTGGAATGGCAATATT
>JAFZUF010000080.1 GCA_017618475.1 Clostridia bacterium | reverse complement strand
GGTCAAACGTTATGCGCATGCCTATACGTTAGCCAGTCAAACCACGCAAACGGTCACTTTGAAAGTGGCGGGCGACAAAACGGATTTTGATTGTCGGATTAATCGTGGGGTTGTTACATGCCGACATTTAACGACGGGCGAAAGTCACACGTACACTGTGCGGGGTGAACATGTGCGATTGGCAACCAGTGTTTGCGGCAAAACCGATGCTTTGGAAATTTATGTGACATGGCAAGGTGAAGCCCAAATTTTGTTAGATGGTGGCAAACCGCAATGGTTACCCGCCAGTGAAATTGCCGTCAATCGGCGTTTGGAAAAAATCGTGACGACGGCGTACCAAGCGCAATTTATTACGGGCGAACGTTTGCGAACGCGGTATTTGGCGGCGGCAAAATTGGTGCCATCATTAAATGGCTTGACGCGGGTGGTTAACGTGCAAAGCGTGGATGACTTTTGGCACGTGTGGTCGGCACTCGATGATTATCGCCACGTGGCACGGTTATTGCGGGGTTTCAGTTTAGTATTTTTGTATACCAGTACGTTGCCCGAGATTAATGCAACGATAACGGACACTGTTATAAGTGAACAAGTTAAGGCGTGTTATCATGACCAGTTGTGGGTGTACTTAATTGACCGCACGGTTACCGAACTGGATGCTTTATATTATTTGACTAAGCTGTCGCGCGCGGGACATTATGTGCCACCGGCACCGATGCCACCGGGTTTAGCCGTAACCAAAAATTGGCCGTATGTGAAAACCTTAACGGTGACCAATACTTTACCACAAAAGATGACGCGTGATTTGGTGGTGCCGTTGCAATTTAATAATCTTTCCGTGGTCAGTGCGAATGGCTGTATCTTGACTGTGGTGGGTTTAGTATCGGGGCGGCGCAGTACTTATGTTTTACCTTGTCCTTTACATTTAACGGGCGAGTGGATTACCACGCATGTGAACGTGCCGTTGAAAGTAAAATTGGCTGGTTACGAAACGCGGCAATTTACCATTACACGTCGCGAAAGTCAGAATCAAGCGCGGTTAACAAAAAAGGATTTGGCCACAGCGTTAAGCGAAATTCAGGTGCATACCGACGATAAAAAATTGGATAACTTATTTGCTAAAAGCGTGGTAGACGGCGAAGATGCGGGTATGTTGGCGGCAGTCAAAGCGGCGTATCAAAATCAAGACCGTAAATTGCTGTTAACAGCGTTAAGCGACCGCCACCAAATTACTATAGATATTTGGCAATATTTATTGACGCAAATTGTTGGTTTGCGTGTGCGCGCCGGAAAAATTTTTTTGGTACCGTGTGTTAATATCATGGGCGAGTTCAGTGTAACCTTTGTTTGTACTGGACAGCAGTATACTTTCAATACCAGAAAAAAATTGCCAGCCAGTGCAAAATTTGTTACCATAAATTATGGAAATTCAAATGGATAAAAAATTAGCGGGTACCAAAACCGCCGAAAATTTGGCAACGGCTTTCGCTGGTGAAAGTCAAGCACGCAATAAATACACTTTCTTTGCATCGAAAGCGAAAAAGGAAGGTTATCCGACAATTGCAAAAATTTTTGAAGAAACCGCGGGTAACGAAAAAGAACACGCCGAAATGTGGTACAAATATTTACATACTATCGACGGTACGGTGGAAAATTTGTTGACGGCGGCGGTTGGCGAAAATTACGAATGGACGGATATGTACGAAAAGTTTGCCCGCGAAGCCGAAGCGGAAGGTTTCAAAGAAATCGCGGCTAAGTTCCGTGGCGTTGGCCAAATTGAAAAGCATCACGAAACACGTTTCTTGGATTTGGCGAAAAAATTAAAAGAAAACACCATGTTTGCCGGTGAAGTTGCGGTAACGTGGCAATGCACCAATTGTGGTTACACTTTTGTCGGTAAAGAAGCGCCCAAGGTTTGCCCAATCTGCTTGCACGCGCGTGAATACTTTATTCGCGTCTATACGAAATAATAACATAACGTTATGACCGAAAGCCGGTAAATGCCGGCTTTTTTATGATTAAAAAAAATAGTTGAAATTTTAAAGTTATGTGTTATAATACGATTACTGGATTGTAGCTCAGTTGGTTAGAGCACCGCTCTGATAAGGCGGGGGTCAGTGGTTCAAGTCCACTCAGTCCAACCAAGACAAACCCGGATCACCGGGTTTTTTTTGACCCACGCCGGTTTCGGCACTTGTGCCAGATAAGGCGGGGGTCAGTGGTTCTGTCACATTCGTGCTAGATATCTCACTTCGTTCGCTTTATCTGTTGTTTTACGCCAGATATCTCACTTCGTTCGCTATCAAGTTCCCACTCAGTCCAACCAAAAGAGTCCGTCATTGTACGGACTTTTTTATTTATGACGATTAACTACATATTCATTTGTCTATAATGTTTTGGGGTGCGGGAAATAAATTGTCAAATTTGGTAAGACACGGTATGCTGTAAATGATGATGGGGGACGAGTACACCGACGATTTCGTGGCAGAAGAGAACGATGATTTAAATACTACCTATGGCGCGTCCGTAATTGAAGATGCGATTGATGACGGTGGTTTCGGCGCGAAAGGCATGTCTTATTATGACGGCGGTAACGAATTAACCGACCTTGACGAACAAGACGAAAGCCGGGACGAAAGCAGTGAATTTAATAATTTCGGTGACGAAAATCAATTTAGTGTTACTGGCGATGAGAATGATGACATAATTCCTCAAGAACAAGATGATGACCAAGATGATATGATGGGAACAGCGATGTCAATGCATCGACCGGTGGTGGATACTAATACTGATGATTGGGAAGACGAATCAGAAGAATACAATGATGAAGAAGATAAAGATGAATACGATGACTATGCTAATGAAGGACAAGCCATAAATGACTTAAAAAATCTTAAACATGGTAGTGTTATAACCGTTGGTGGAAAAAAACATAGAGTTTATAATCAAGGTGGATATAGTTGGCTAGAAGAATTAGAACCACAAGATAATGAACAAGATGATGATAAAAAAAAAGAAAAACAAAATAATTATAATGGCGCGATTAAGTGGAAACCTGGTGATGAAATTACAATTCCGTTATTAAATCAAATTTGGGTAAAATGTAGGTTGATTGAAAAAGTACGCCCATATGTTGATCGTGCCAATGAAGCAATTAAAAGTGTGCTGAACGAAATGGGACCTAATTTAATGTTACGCTTAAATAATTGGATTGATAAATTGTCCGATAACGCTGCTGATACAATTGGTAGTTTGTTAGATTTAGTAAAAAGCACCGGTAGGCGTATGGCTTTATTAAGTATTGCTGCAATAAAAGGAATTTTCGACCAACAACACATGGAAACTTTTTTGTTAGCAACGTTACCTAATATATTACAAACGGCAATTTCAACTAATCCGGTTAAAGCAATTCTAAATATTATTTTGAGAATTTCTGTGCCAATTATTAATCGTGCTGCACAAATAGCATAAGTGCTTAAATAAACTTGTCGACAACAATTTATGGCTGTGATATAATCATTTTTATGGAAGCAAAAAGTTTAAGACCGGGAAAATTGTTTAAAATGAACGGAATCGTTTACGAAGTCATTTCTTACGAATTCCGTCAACAACCGCGTTTGGCCGCGGCCATCAGTGCGAAGATTCGCAACATTAAAACGGGTGCCATCAGTGAAGAAAACTTTAAGGGCAATCCAGTTTTGGAAGAAGTCGAAGTCGAAAAGAAAGAATTGCAATATTCTTATGCGGACGGTGAAATCGTTCACTTCATGGATATGGAAACGTTTGAAGACGTGCCCGTAAACCGTAGTTTGTGTGAAGCGGCGTTACGCTATAACGACGAAAATGCCGAACCAATCGTTTGTACGTTCAACTATATTGACGGTAAAATTGCCAGCATTGTACCACCAACCTTTGTTGTATTGGAAGTTGCGGAAGATCGGAATGTAATTACCATCCTTGTCCGTGAAGTCCAGCCGATAGAAAGTCGGCGTGGAACTATTGTTGTACCTACCCTTGATGATGATGTACGGACGGTTGGCGGCGTTGGTCTTCACCCG
>JAFZUF010000079.1 GCA_017618475.1 Clostridia bacterium | reverse complement strand
GCATCGATGGATGCGGCGATGACAAAAAAATATTGTGTCTTGGATCCTGAAAGCGAAAAGATTTTGAAGACCGCTTTTGAGAATTTGAATTTGTCGGCACGGGCTTATACGCGAATTTTGAAAGTTGCTCGCACAATTGCTGATTTAGCGGGTTCAAACGAAATTTTACCCGAACATATCAGCGAAGCGATTTCGTATCGCAGTTTAGACCGTTTTAACCGAGGTGCGCATGAATGAAATAAAAGTTATCCGGCTGGGTGATGAAAATTATCCCAAGGCCTTATTGGATTTAAAAGATCCACCAAAACAATTGTACGTTAAAGGAAATTTAGGTTTATTAAATCGTCCATTGGTTTCAATTGTTGGTACGCGCGATTGTACACGTTACGGTTTAATGGTTGCGAAAGACCTAGCCGAACATTGTGCGGCCGCCGGTTGGGGAGTGGTATCGGGTTTGGCCGAAGGTATTGATGCGGCGGCACACCAAGGTGCCAAGGAATCAACAATTGCAGTTTTGGGAAATGGTATAGAAGTTTATTACCCCGCGATTAATCGAGATTTACAAGATGAAATTGCAATGAATGGCTTGCTGATTTCGGAATATCCACCAAAGTTACATGCCGATAACACAACTTTTCCACAACGTAATCGTATCGTAGCCGCCTTAGGACGAGCTGTGGTGGCTGTTGAAGCTGATTTGCGCAGTGGAACACTGATTACAATCCGTAAAGCACAGGAACTAAATCGTGACGTTTATGCGGTTCCTGGTAACGTGAATTGCTATGCCAGTCAAGGCACCAATAATTTAATTGCCAATCATGGTGCGTGCATGATTACCAGTGCCGAAAGTTTTGTTAAAGATTTGACCGGACGCAATGTTAAAACTAAGTCGGTTAATACTAACAAGCAAATTACTTTGGAACAACAATCAATTCTAAATATTTTGAAAACCGATGAAATGCATTTTGACGAAATTGTTTTGGAAAGTGGGTTGTCTGTGCCACAGTTGTCAACGCTCTTGACAAATATGGAAATGATTGGTTTAATAGAGAAATTGCCTGGTAATTATTATATTGCCAAGTGAACGATTGAGGAGGTTCATGAAACTTGTAATTATTGAGGGTATCGGTAAAAAGGATACAATTAAAAAATATCTCGGCAGTGGCTACCAAGTAATGGCGACTGGCGGACATTTTCGTGATTTGAAAAAACGCGATTTGTCGGTTGATGTAGAAAATGGTTACACGCCACAATACGTGATTTCGACCGATAAGAAAGACGTTGTCAAGGCGTTAAAGGAAGCCGCCGCCAAAGCCGAAGCGGTTTTGATTGCAACCGACCCGGACCGTGAAGGGGAAGCGATTGCGTATCACTTGACGTACATTTTGGGAATTGATCCTGCCAAGGCACAACGTATTGAATTTAACGAAATTACTAAACGGGCAATTAATGAAGCGTTGACCAAGCCACGACCAATTGATATGAATTTGGTGTATGCACAACAAACACGTCGGATTTTGGATCGTTTGGTTGGTTATAAGTTGTCGCCGGTCTTGTCTAAAAAAATTAAATCTGGCTTGTCGGCCGGACGTGTGCAAAGTGTTACTTTGAAATTGGTTGTTGAACGCGAACGTGAAATCCAAAATTTCAAACCGGAAGAATATTGGGATTTTTTGGCGCATTTGGAAAAAGATAAGTTAAAGTTCCGTGCGGCGTTATATTATGGTCCTGATGGTAAACGCTTAAAACCAAACAGTGAAGCGCAAGTTCAACAAATTGTGACTGCTTTGAATGGTGCTCAATATATTGCCAAAGACGTGAAGAAATCAATTACCAAACGTCATGCACCGGCGCCATTTACCACCAGTTCGATGCAACAAGATGCAGGTGCAAATTAGGCATGACCTTGAAACGTACGACAATGGCGGCGCAAACCTTGTACCAAGGTGTACAAATGGGTGAACGTGGCATGACGGCGTTGGTGACCTATATCCGTACCGACAGTGTACGTGTTTCGGCGGAAGCGCAAGTTGCTGCCAAAGAATATATTACCCAAAAATTTGGTGCTGAATTTGCTCCGGAAACACCTAATGTTTATAAAACCAAAAAATCGGCACAAGATGCTCACGAAGCGATTCGACCGACACATTTGGAGATTACACCTGATGAAGCCGATAAATATTGCAAACCCGATGAAGCCAAACTTTATCGTTTGATTTATAACCGCTTTATTGCATCGCAAATGGCGGAAGCAACCTTTAACAGTGTACGTGTTGATATTGATGCAAATAATTACACATTCCGCGTAACTGGACGTACGCCGTTATTTGATGGTTGGTTGGCGGTTTATGGTGGCAGTGATGCCAAAAAGAATAAAGAAGAACCTGAAAAGGAAGGCGATGATGATGCGGGTGAAAACGCCGGTATCTTGCCCGAAATTAATATCGGTGACCAATTAAAATTTATTAAATTGGAATTTGCGCAAAAGTTTACACAACCACCTGCGCGTTATACCGAAGCAACGTTGGTTAAAGCCATGGAAGAAAAAGGTATTGGACGTCCGGCAACCTATACGCCGACCGTGGCAACCTTGTTTGCGCGTTTATACATTGAAAAAGATGGCAAGGCTTTGAAACCAACCGAATTGGGTTGTGTGGTGGTTGATTGGTTGATTCAATATTTCCCGGAAATTATGAACACCGGTTTCACCGCCGACATGGAAGACAAGTTGGACGATATCGCCGCTAATGGTATTGATTGGGTTGGGGTGGTCGATGCTTTCTATCAACCGTTTATTAAAGTCGTGGAATCGGTGCGCGCAAATGAAGGCGCAGAAAATCGCATTAAACCGGTGGAAAGCGATGAACATTGTCCAAATTGCGGTAAAGTTATGTTAATCCGCGAAAGCCGTTTCGGTAAATTCTTGGCTTGCAGTGGTTATCCGGAATGTAAAACTATAAAACCATTTGAAAAACCAGTTTGTAAATGTCCAAAATGTGGTAAAGACATTTATAAGCGCCGCAGCAAGAAAGGTAAAACATTCTATGGCTGTTCGGGGTATCCAAATTGTGACTTTGTCGCATTTGACGAACCAACCGGTGAATTATGTCCAAAATGCAAAAGTCCTTTGGTAAAAATTAAAGACGTAGTAAAATGTAGTAATCGTAATTGTCATTAGGAGGTGGATAAAAATGGAATTACATGGAACAACAATTATTGCCGTTAAGCGTGATAATAAAACGGTCGTGGCGGGTGACGGACAAGTTACCGCCGGTGAATCGGTGATTTTGAAAGGAAACGCGGTCAAAGTCCGTCGTTTATATGATGATAAAGTTGTGGCTGGCTTTGCCGGTTCGGTTGCCGACGCTTTTACTCTTTGCAATAAATTTGAAGAAATGTTGCAAAAGCATTCGGGCAATTTATTACGTTCCGCGGTTGAATTGGCCCAAACTTGGCGTACCGACAGGGCGCTTGGCAAATTGGAAGCGATGATGATTGTGGCCGACAAAGAACGTTTCTTGTTAATCAGTGGTGATGGTAATGTGATTGAACCGGACGGCGGATGTGTGGCGGTTGGCAGCGGTGGAAACTATGCCTTGGCGGCTGCCAAAGCGTTGTTGAAAAATACCAATATGTCCGCTAAAGAAATCGCCAAAGAAGCAATGAGTGTTGCCAGTGATATCTGTATTTTCACCAACAAAAATTTAACAATTGAAGAACTTTAATCAAAAGTTTTATGCCTTTTTTGAATTTACTGTAGGTT
>JAFZUF010000078.1 GCA_017618475.1 Clostridia bacterium | reverse complement strand
TAAGGCGCCACGTAAAATGATTGAACAACAATATGGTGCCGGCATCTTCGTGGAAGAAGCCATCCAAGATTTGTTTGCCAATAACTTCGGCGACGAATTGAAATTGATTGACTATCCACATTTGGATTTTGAATTCACTAAGGAAGGCGGGATTAAATTGACCGCAACTTGTGATGTTGAACCGGAAGTAACTTTGGGACAATACAAAGGTTTGGAAATTAAGAAGACCGAAGTGAAAGTTGGTGCCAAAGATGTGGATGCTTATTTAAGCCGTTTACAACAAACCCGTGCCAAACAAGTGGCGGCGGATAAAGACCATGCAGTGGCGAACGGCGACATTGCAGTGATTGATTTCAAAGGCAGTGTCAACGGTGAATATTTCGAAGGTGGCACCGCGCAAAATTACGAATTGGAAATTGGCAGTGGCAGTTTCATTGATAACTTCGAAGCTCAATTAATCGGTATGAAGATTGGTGAAGCTCGTGACGTTAACGTAACTTTCCCGAAAGAATACCATGTAGAAAAATTACGCAATGCAAAAGCCAAATTCGAAGTTAAATTGAACAACATTATGATGAAAGAATTGCCGGCTTTGGACGATCAATTCGCGAAAGAAGTTTCCGAATTTGATAACATTAAAGCGTTTAAAGATGACATTTTGAAAAAATTAACTGAACAAGCTACGAAGCAAGCCGAATATGCAGATGAAGAAAAATTGTTCGAAAAAATCATGGAAAATGCCAAGGTGGAAATTCCGGATAAAATGATTCACGATCATGCACACGCAATGTTACATGATATGGAACACCAATTGGCATCACAAGGTGCAACCTTGGAAATGTACGCGCAATACATGGGTACGACCGTGGAAAAAATTCACGACGAACAACACGTTTTGGCAGCCAAACAAGTTAAGATGCGCTTAGTTATGGATGCTATCGTCGAAAAAGAACATTTGTCCGACAAAGACCGACAAAAACAATTTGATAATTTGACCATATTCTTAAAGAGGGAGAACAAAATATGTTAGTTCCAATGGTGGTCGACCAAACCGCGAACGGCGAACGTAGTTACGATATCTACAGCCGTTTGTTGGAAGACCGAATTGTCTTTTTGAACGGGGAAGTCAATGCGCAGTCCGCGAACTTAGTGGTGGCGCAGTTGATTTATTTGGAAGCCAAAGACCCGAACAAGGATATTTCACTTTACATTAACAGCCCAGGGGGTACAGTAACTGACGGTTTTGCGATTTACGATACGATGCAATACATTAAGTGTGACGTATCCACGATTTGTGTGGGTATGGCGGCATCGATGGGCGCGTTCTTGCTTTCCGCGGGTGCGAAGGGTAAACGTTATGCTTTGGCGAACAGCGAAATCATGATTCACCAACCGTTGGGTGGAACACAAGGTCAAGCGACCGATATTCAAATTCAAGCGGAACACATTTTACGTTTGAAGAAAAACTTAACTAAAATTTTGGCGGACAACTGTGGCAAGAGTGTGGAGCAAGTGGCGGCCGATTGCGAACGTGACCACTACATGACCGCACAAGAAGCCCAAGCCTATGGTTTAGTGGATAAAGTTTTCACCAAACGTGGTTAATTCATAACAAGAGGTATATAATTGAAAATGGAGCAAGGAGGTGCCATGAACACTTTGTGTAGTTTTTGCGGACGCAGTAGCCGTGAAGTGAAAAAAATTATCGGCAGCCCAACTGGGTCGGCTTATATCTGTGAGTATTGCATCGAAGCGTGCGCAGACGTGTTGCTGGCGCATAAAGAACATGAAACACCAGACGATTTAGTGTTGTTGCCACCGGCAGCAATTAAAGCCAAATTGGATGAATATGTCATTGGTCAAGAAGAAGCCAAAAAGACTTTATCGGTGGCGGTGTATAACCACTATAAACGCATCAATTACAATCAACGTTTAAAGAACAGTAAAAAGAAAGACCGCAAGCCCGATGATGTTGAATTGGAAAAGAGTAACATCTTGATGATTGGACCCACTGGTTCGGGTAAAACGTTACTCGCAAAAAACTTGGCGCGAATCTTGGACGTGCCGTTTGCGATTGCCGATGCGACCACTTTGACCGAAGCCGGTTATGTCGGTGAAGACGTGGAAAACATTTTGTTGAAGTTATTACAAAATTGTGACTATGACGTGGAAAAAGCACAACGCGGGATTGTCTATGTTGATGAAATTGATAAGATTGCCAAGAAGGGTGAAAACCGCAGTATTACGCGTGATGTGTCCGGTGAAGGAGTACAGCAATCGTTATTGAAAATTATCGAAGGTACGATTGCCAATGTACCACCACAAGGTGGACGCAAGCACCCCAGTCAGGAATGTATTCAAATTGATACTTCGAACATTTTGTTCATTGTGGGTGGTGCGTTTGTCGGTTTGGAAAAAATTGTATCTGCGCGTTTGAATGGTGGTGGTTTA
>JAFZUF010000077.1 GCA_017618475.1 Clostridia bacterium | reverse complement strand
CTGCTTGGCAAATAATTAAAAATTTTCAACCAAATGCGGAACATACGGATTTGGGTTATTGTTTTGAAAGAAGTTTTTTAATGTTTATGTGTCTTAATGATGCTTTATGGGTTAATGGTAAGAATAAAAGTTTGGAATTGGCGTATGGAAAAGACGATGCTTATCACGCTTGGGTTGAAGTTGGTAATTATGTTTACGACCCGACAACTTTATCTAAATATCAAAAAGACTTATATTATAAAATGTTGAAGGTTAGTGATGTGGTTAAGATAACTCATGACGATGTCGCCCGAAATCCTGATAAAGTTAAGAGTGTGTCGAAAATGTTAACTGAATATTTAAATCAAATCGGCAAATATGAACAGACAATGTCAAAAGATGATAAAAACACCCTTGAAATTTCATTTGACTATTGACATTTGCTTATGATATGATATAATCATAATTGAAAAAAAGAAGAAATAACCATTTCTCACCTTACTTGCCGATTATTCGCGCGAAAAGGTCGAACAAAAAATTACCCCCAAAATTTTTTGTGGAATGTATTAAGAAGTGGTTATCAACACTTCTTTTTTCATTATAAGGAGGTAATTTAACATTTTTAAAGAATTGAAAATTAACAGCGAAATTTCTTGTCCAGAATTAAGAGTCATTGGGGCGAACAATGAAATGATTGGTATCATCACTTTGGCTCAGGCATTGAAATTGGCCGATGAAGCGGGAATGGATTTGGTTTTAATTACTGAAACTTCAAAACCACCTGTCGCAAAAATTATTGACTATTCGAAGTTCCGATACGAACAAATAAAAAAAGAAAAAACTCAACGTAAAGAACAACGCAAAAACATGGTTGATATTAAAGAAGTCCAATTATCAATCGGTATTCAAGAAAACGAGATTGCTTTCAAACTTAATAAAGCCCGTGAATTTATTGTCGACGGTGATAAAGTAAAAGTTTGTATTAATCGACTTCGTGGACGAAAAACTCAATTAGCAGATAAAGGTGTCGCTGTGGTGTCGCAATTCGCTGAAAGAATGTTAGACATTGCCGATATTGAAACACCGGTTGCAAAATCTGGTGTCCCTGGTCGCAACATTAATATTATGGTAATGTTAGCACCGAAGAAAAAGAAATAAAGGAGAGAATGATTATGCCCAAGATGAAAACGCATAGCGGTGCTAAAAAAAGATTTAATGCCCGCAAGAACGACGTTAAACGTACCATGAAAAACAAAAATCACATCTTAAACAAAAAGAAACGTGAGCGTAAACGCAAGTTGCGTCATGGTGCTACCGTAAGTAGTTCAGATGAAAAAACGATTAGGAGGTTAATTCAAAAATGAGAATTAAACGTAGTGTTAATGCTTTGAAGAAACGTCGTAAGACGTTAAGACTTGCCAAAGGTTATCGTGGAACTAAATCGAATTTGTATCGTGTAGCCCGTGAACAAGTGATGAAATCAGGTCAATATGCTTATATTGGTCGTCGTTTGAAAAAACGTGATTTCCGTAAATTGTGGATTGCACGTATTAATGCAGCTGCTCGTCAAAATGGTATTACG
>JAFZUF010000076.1 GCA_017618475.1 Clostridia bacterium | reverse complement strand
GAAGGAGAAGGAGTTTATTCAGGCATTGAAGCTGAAATGCCGGCGGAAACTGGGCAAAGGTAACAACAACGGGACAACCGGTATCGCAAGAAGTGACTGAAACTTCTAACGTATCACAGAAAAGTTATTCTGATTTGGGATTGGTTCAGGATGAAAATGGAACTTGGACAAAAACGATTTGGGGTAATGGAAAAATTGCTTTTACTGACACAAATAATAATGGTTTCTATGACGATGGAGAAGATAAGTGGAAATATAGTACAGTAGGTCGGACTATTGGTCCTAATGAAGAAAGAGAAGTTTTAGAATTAGTTAACCAACTTCAGAAACAGCAAGTACCGGAACCAGAATTAGGACGTTAATTGTGATTTTGCTCATTAAAAAAGACCCGGCAATGCGGGTCTTTTTTGTGTTGTTCCGTAAATTAGATGTTCAACAAACGGAAAATTTGGCCTTTCAAGACAAAGAAAATAATGTCCAAAATCCAGATGATGTTCCATCCAAAAATTAAACGAATTAAACCAGCCACGATTTTACCTTCCATGAAGCGGGTTACAAAACCACAAACCCAAGAAGTTACTGGAATGATTACCAAAATCAAACTGATAATCCAACTTAATCCAAAATAGTCTTTACTTTTTTTTGCCATTTTTATTTTTCTCCTTTTGTGTTTTATTTATATGCACAGTTAATTAGTAACTTGCATCTTGAACTTCTTTACGTGGTGCGCGAACTTCGTCACCAATTTGGATGAAGTAGCGTTTGCCATCACGACTGTTGCAATTCTTTAAGATGGTACGAATTGCGGTTACGGTTGCGCCACCTTTACCAATCACACGACCCATGTCGCCGTCAGCAACTTTGACTTTAACCGTTACGTTGTCACCGTCCACTTTGTCTTCCAAGACAACTTCGTCGGGCTTTTCAACTAAACTTTTGACAATTAATTCAATTACTTGTTTCATTTTATTTTTTTATTTCCTTTTATTTCTTTTCTTCTTCAGTTTTTGGTTTTTGATTCTTTTTTACTCGGTTTGCACTCGGGGTGTACTTGGTTGGTTGCAAAATACCCGCCATTTCCAACACTTTCTTTGCGGTCGGTGTTGGGGTAGCGCCATTATCTAGCCAAGTTTGTGCCAAGTCTTTGTTAATTTTTACTTCGGCTGGATCCACCAATGGATTGTACGTCCCGATGACTTCCAAGAATTTGCCATCGCGTGGTGAACGACTGTCGGCCGCGACAACACGGTAAAAAGGATTGCCTTTATCACCTAATCTTGTTAGTCGAATTTTGACTGCCATGCTTTCTTACTACTCCTCCTTTTGTTGATTTCCTTTTTGGGACTTACAACTCGCGTATGCGGGAACGCCCAATCGACTTTTAATTTAACGGAAACGGCGCATCATTTTGCCGTTGCCACCAAATTGCTTCATTAACAGTTTGCCTTGTTCAAATTGTTTCAATAATTGGTTGATAGCTTGAATCGAAGTACCACTTCCAGCCGCGATACGTTGTTTGCGGCTGGATTTAATAATGTCGGGATTAACGCGTTCTTCCATCGTCATGGATTGGATAATCGCTTTGTTGCGCGCCATCGCGGCTTCGTCCAATTTGCCGAACTTAATTTTGCCACCCATGGCGCCACCCAAGTTTTCCAAAATGTCGTCTAGGTTGCCCATCTTAGCTAAGTTATCATATTGTTGTAAAAAGTCTTCCAAGGTAAATGCATTGCGACGGAAGGTTTCTTCCATGCGTTTCATTTCGCTTTCGTCAACCACGGCTTGGGCTTTTTCAATAATGGATAAAACGTCACCCATGCCTAAAATCCGGCGCGCAATGCGGTCGGGGTGGAAGGGCTCAATATCACCCATCTTTTCACCGACACCGCTGTATTTAATCGGTTTGCCGGTAACGTAACGAATCGACATGGCGGCACCGCCACGGGTATCGCCGTCCAATTTAGTTAAGACTACACCGGTAATATCAAGTTGTTGGTTGAATTCGGTCGCCACGTTGACCGCATCTTGACCGGTCATCGCATCAACCGTTAATAAGAGTTCGGCTGGATTGACCGCTTTCTTAATGGCGACCAATTCCTGCATTAAATTTTCGTCAATGTGTAAACGACCGGCAGTATCAATAATGACAGTATCCAAGTTGTTGGATAAAGCGTGTTTGATACTGTCTTTGGCAATCTTAACCGCGTCTTTGTTGCCACCGTCATAACAGGCCACACCAGCTTGTTTGGCGACCACTTTTAATTGTTCAATTGCGGCGGGGCGGTAGATATCGTCCGCCACCAATAAAACGCGTTTGCCTTGACCTTTTAATAATTGACCCAATTTGCCGCAAAACGTGGTTTTACCTGCACCTTGCAAACCAACCATCATGATAATGGTCGGGGGCTTGGGGGCAATGTTCAGTTTCGCGTTGTCGCCACCAAGCAGGGCGGTCATTTCTTCGTGAACAATTTTAATAATTTGTTGTCCCGGCGTTAAAGATTTCATGACGGTTTCGCCCGAACACTTTTCGGTGGTTTTGGCAATAAAATCTTTGACGACCGCAATGTTTACGTCGGCTTCCAATAATGCTAATTTTATTTCACGCATGGCAGTTTTAATTTCTAAGACTGTCAACTTACCACTACGCGTCAACTTTGCAAAGATGTGCTTGAATTTTTCCGATAAACTTGAAAATGCCAAATCTAACCTCGCTCGCATTTATTATTAACTAAAATTGCGTGATTGTCAATGTTTAATTAAGGAATGGTTAAGAGTGATGAGTGAAAAGTGCCAGTAAAAATTTATTGATATTTATTGGTGGGCATGCTATAATAATTTGTTTGCGGGTGTAGTTCAATGGTAGAACTCCAGCCTTCCAAGCTGATAGCGTCGGTTCGATTCCGATCACCCGCTCCATTTTAGCATAGCCCGCCGTCGTGCGGGTTTTTTTTGTGTCAGCGTTCATCCTAGTCGTGGGGATAATCATTGCCGCAGGCGCGCTTTTTACTGCTGTCTATGATGTATTATATAGATATAATTCTTCTAATACTACTAACCTTAATGCTGCTGTATCCATTGGTAACGGATCCGAATGGGGCGATCCCAATTATTGGTGGGCAAGTGGAAGTACTTTTCGTGGTAACGAAACTGGGACAATGAATTGGGGT
>JAFZUF010000075.1 GCA_017618475.1 Clostridia bacterium | reverse complement strand
TTTAAATCTTTTAAATAATTGGGCTGAGTTCTGTCTTGCTGCCAATCCTTCACCTCGTCAGTTTGTAAAATTTTATCAAAGTATGAATCCTTTTTAATAAATGGAATCTTTTCATCTTTCATGATTTCTCGATAAAGTCCGGCTGGCAAGTTGTTTAATTCTTCTTGTAATACAGTAGAATCAAAAAGTTTATCCACAAAGGTTTCATCATTTAATAAATTTTTACTTACCATGTCATCAATAACACTGGCGATTTCATCTGGTTGATTACCTTGATCGCGATATTCGTCGTAAGCAGCCATAATATGATCTTTGATAAATTTCGCCACTTCAGGCTTTTGATTATTCTTTTCTTTTAATGTTTTGTTTAAATATTCCTTGACATAATTTAAAATTGGATTTTCCATATTTTCCCCTTTGTGTAAATCGCAATTACTATAATAGTAGTCTACCAATTTTTACTTTAATAATCAAGGATTATTCAACTGTCTGACCGGACAATTATTATTTATTTTTCATTATCCGTGATTATGTTATACTTTGGTATGCAACCTTTAGGTGGTGGTTGGGATGAATTATTAGCGCCATTATTTGCGGATGAACGTTATCAAAAAATCCGTGCTTTTTTAAAACGCGAATATACTACCCAAACTGTTTATCCCAATATGTATGATTTATATAACTGCTTTCGTTTGACTCCGGTCGACCAAGTTAAATGCGTCATCTTAGGACAAGACCCATACCATGAACCGGGCCAGGCTCATGGACTTTGTTTTTCGGTTAAACCCAGTGTACCACTGCCTCCGTCGCTGCAAAACATTTTTAAAGAAATTCATGATGAACTGAAGATTACCGAACCTAACTGTGGTGACTTGACGAAATGGGCTAAACGTGGCGTTCTTTTGTTAAACACCACATTAACAGTTCGCGCCCACCAAGCTAATTCGCATGCTAATTGTGGTTGGGCTTGGTTTACCGATGCCGTCATTAAATTAATCAGTGAACATACTCAAAACACCGTATTTTTACTTTGGGGTGGCAACGCCCGCAGCAAAGCCCCACTGATCGACACAAACCGCCATTTAATCTTACAATGCGCACACCCATCACCATTGTCGGTTTATCGTGGCTTTTTCGGTTGCCAACATTTTTTACAAACAAATCAATACTTAACTGCACATAACAAGACACCGATTGACTGGGATTTAAACCATTAATCACCAATTATAAAAAATTTAAATTAGTAAATAATTTTACTAGATGCGAAATAATCCCGTCATGGAAACCATTGCTGCTGCTTTTAAATTGGAAATTGCCAATCATTTTACAATTACCGATAATCTGCTAACGCTGACACTTCCCGACCATAATCACATTAAAATTCAAGCCATGCTTGTTACTACTCGTTTAAACACTAATCATGCGGCACATATCGTCCCACGTGACCACCATACTTTTCATTACATACACCAACATGATTTCACCGCCGAAAATCATTCTTTAGAAAAACTGTTACTACACAACCTAAACGAGTGTCGCGCCTACATCGATGATGTATGCATCACTTTCTTGAATGCTGTCATGTGTGACGGCGAAATTCAATTTTTTGATGGCACAAAGTATCTAATTACCGTAGATGCCGAATCATAACTTTTCTACTATTTACTTTTCATAATATCTTAAAGCTGTTATAATGGCTTATTGTCAGCGTGGCGGAATTGGCATACGCGCTGGTCTTAGGAACCAGTTTTTGCAGGTTCAAGTCCTGTCGCTGACACCAATTAACCTTCTTTTCCTAAATCTTGTTGTTTAATATTCGATACAAGTGGTGAAATAAACTTATTTTTTTTACTGGGTCTTTCTTTTAAGAGTTCTAAATTAGAACAACCTGTAAAAGCGTAATTACCTACATGTACTTTTGATGATAACA
>JAFZUF010000001.1 GCA_017618475.1 Clostridia bacterium | reverse complement strand
TTTATCGGCGGCTTTCTTCACCCAAAACACGTCGCCGGGATTATATGACTTGGCTTGTTCTAAGGCGTCTTGTTCCGCGCTGATTGGGTCGGTGGTTACAATTAAGTAGTTCATTAAATCTCCAAGGCCGCTTTAATTTTTTCGTGAATTTCGTCAGGTGTTAAGATTTCACCGAAGTCGTCCAAGCATTGAATTTTTGACCAACCAAACATTTCGCAAGCTTCTAATCCGGCATTATAGGCGTTTGATAAGTGGTTGTAGTTGGCTTCGTGAATATCTTTTTCAAATTCATCGCCAATCTTTAATTGTCCGCGCTTGCTGATTAAGTCCATGGCTTTGGCGGCGGGCAAGTCCAAGAAAATTACTTTGTCGGTGCGGGGTAGTTTTAAGACATTAAATTCAAAATCATCTAACCAACGGGCAAAGTTTTCTCGTTCAGTGCGCCCTTGAATTTTTCCGGCTTGGTGTAATAAATTGGATTGCACGTAGCGGTCGAACAAAACAATGGCATCTGGTTTAAGTTGGGGTAACAATTTGGTCATTGTGCAAATGCGGTCGGTGGCAAATAAGGTACTGGCTTGGTAGGCGTCCAAGATGTTGGGGTCATCACCAAATTCGCCCGATAAGTACATTTTAATGGGTGCCGAACTTGGGCTGTCATAATCGGGGAAAGAAACAATGTGTACGTCTTCGCCTTTGGCTTTTAGATAGTCGTATAATTTTTTAATTTGAGTTTTTTTACCGGAACCGTCCGTTCCTTCAATTGCATAAAATTTCATAACTAGTTGATTATAAAGCATAATCATGGAAAATGACACTAATTTTTTTGGCAATGATGATTGCATCATGTGTTTGGCTTTTATTTCAAAAACCAGATGCAATTTTATCAACGTCATTAAATGCGGTGCATGAGTCATTATTGTTGGCGGTGACCTTAGCGGGAATATATATTTTTTGGATGGCGATTGCGGAAATTGCCACACGGTCAGGTTTGATTGATAAAATTGCCAAGTTTTTAAAAAAGCCCATTAAATTCTTATTTGGTAAACAAAGTGAAGAAGTTAATTCCTATATTGCAACCAACATTGCCGCCAATATGATTGGGGCTTCGGGTGCCGCCACACCAGCGGCCATTTCTGCAATCGAACACATGGCAACGCCAGAACAAAATAAAGCATCGCCGCCAATGATTATGTTGTTTATTTTGGCAGCAACATCCTTACAGTTAATCCCAACTACGATTATTGGTATTTTACAAGCCAATGGCAGTGTTAATCCGGCACGCATTATTTTGCCGACTTTTATCGTTTCATTTTGCGCAACCGCCGTTGGTGTCGTTTTAGTGAAAATCTTTTGTCGTAGATGTGAAAAAGGCGGCGAGTAAGATGGCATTATATATCGTTCCGATTTTTATTATTTTTATTTTTGTTTATGCTGCGATAAAAAACACTGATGCTTATAGCGCTTTTGTAAAAGGTACAAAAGATGCGATTGCATTGTTAATTGATATTTTACCATACATTGTCGCAATCTTGGTTGCAGTAAAATTATTTGAAGCTTCTGGACTGTTGGGAGTGATTTGTGATTTAGTTGCGCCAGTGTTTGCATGGCTGGGTATTCCCAAGGAATTGGCGCACTTTGTGTTTTTAAAGCCTTTCAGTGGTGCAGGTTCAATTGCGTTATATAATGAGATTATTACTAAGTACGGTGTTGACAGTTATATTTCGCGGGTGGCAAGTATTATCGCGGGCAGCAGTGATACGGTCT